>JAFDKD010000500.1 GCA_019307165.1 Deltaproteobacteria bacterium
TGGGTTTTCCCGTGGTCCGGACATACTGTTTCTCCCCGAAAAGCGTCACCTCTCCGGCCCATAACAGGCTGGAAAACAGACCCATGACAAGCAGAACCGTCAAGAATACCGTCGCCAACAGCGTCAGCCAAAATGTCTTTTTCATGGATCGCCTCTTGGTGGAAGGTTGATTGAAAACATATTTCCAGACAGGATTTTCAGGATTGCCGGGATATACAAGATGATGTTTTCGATTTCCGGATGAAATCGAAAACCATTAATCCGCCTTAGAACCGGCGGGCAATTCCGTTCAGCGGAGGCAGGGAGAATATTTCCGCCGGTTGATATGATGTGCCCACCTCGGAGTACTGAATGAAT
The DNA here is from genome assembly GCA_019307165.1 of Deltaproteobacteria bacterium. GTDB lineage: Bacteria > Desulfobacterota > DSM-4660 > Desulfatiglandales > Desulfatiglandaceae > JAFDKD01. Next base: position 358 of record JAFDKD010000500.1, read on the forward strand.
TTCTCTCGCCTCAGGCGATGAACATTTGCTCCTTTCTTCCGGAAAGGGGCAAAACATCCTGTATCATCCGGTTCATCCTGTCTGAAATTTCTTTCCTGAATTTTCCTGATTAAACTTCAGCATGTTTCGCCGTCGAACAGACCGGCTGTGCCTGCTGACGGAGAAATCACCGCAAGATCTATTCCGCTTTTTCGCTCAAAAGCGCTTCCGAGGCGCATTAGCAAACCTGGAAAAACACTTAGCTCAATTCTGGTTTTTCAACCTTGACTAAAACAGGATGGCTTCGGTGGGATAACTATTGAAAATAGCTATAAAAAAAGTGGCAATGGGGGTGTGAAACGTCTGGACTTGCATGTGTCAGGGAGGGGGAATTTCGGCTTGTATTTGAATTGACTCAGCCTTTGGACTGATCAAGGCACCTTCATTCAAAAGTTCTCAACAGGGGAAAACGGCCTGATCTAGTCAAGGCACCAATTCGGGATGTCGGATTTATTTTTTTAACTTTTTTTAAAAAAAATTATCCCATGCCTCCGTCCGGCATCAGCGCCTCACAATCACCATAAAAAATGCACAGAAAACTGTGCAAGTGCACAGTTTTCTGTGCATCGACCCCATGCTTAGGTTACTGAAAAAATCCCCGATTGGCTGGTCTGGAGCTGCTAATGAAAAAGCCGATCTCAAATTAGACGATGGATTTTGGATGAGTCGAATCCAGGTCTCCAACCGAGAACCCTGAACCATGAACCTCTGAACGGTTACGGATGAGCGCGACTCAGAAGCGCCTGTCCCGCATCCATGATCTTTTTCTCAAGTCCGGCGTCCGCCTCCCGAGACGAGATCACCCTGACGAAAGGCCCCAGGGGTCGCCATCGATCCGGTCGACTGGACTTGAACAGGGCCACGGTCGGGACCCCGAACATGGCAGCCAGATGGCTGATGCCGCTGTCATGCCCCACGTAGAGGGCCGCGGTTTCCATAATCTCCCCGAGCCCTGCATGGTCCGGCCGAACCATGAATCGTACGTCTCTGCCCTGGAATTCACTTTCCCATGTCGGCAGGGAATCGATCTCGGCGGGCCCCACCAGAACCCAGGACTCCAGGTGGCTGAAATCCTGTTCTTTGAGCAGCCTTTTCAGCAACGCGAACCAGAATTCGACCGGATGGTTCTTCGAGACGCTGCCCGACCCGGGATGCAATACCAGCTTTTCCCGTCCTTTGGGGGAACTTCCCCTCGCCAGAAGAGGCGTTTCCCTGCATCGGGTCATTACCCGGTCGGGGTCAACGGGAAGGCCTGCCTCAACCAGACATTCAGCCATGTATCGGGCCACATGACCTGCCCGGCCGTCATCGGGCAGTGAAGGGAACAGGCAAACCCCGGCCCGGGGATAAAGCCTCGCCAGGTTTCGGCGCACCCGCCCTTCCCTGTCAGCCATAAACGCCGCCACCACGTCCGGGGGCGAAACCGCTGCCCGGATGTCCGGAGTCGTTGCCGAAAACAGGCCATGCCATCCGGACAACTCGAAATCGAGTGCATCGGCAATATGGCCGACGAGAAAAGGAAGACCCGGCCGCCGACCCACAAAAACGACATGAGCGCTGCCTTGAAGGTCCGCCAATGCCGGGAGCATCATGAGCGTGTCGCCCAGGGCCCCCGGCCTGATAATCAACGCATAAAATTGCATTGATTTCCCCGTTGTGATAAGCGTCGTAAGCAAGGTATCCGAGAACGCCTGCGGTGACAACAGGAAAAGACGAGGAGTGCATGAAAATGCCGAACCTGGACCCCCGACTTCGCTTAATGCAGCAGGCCCATATGAAAGACAAGATCGTTCTGATCAGGGTGGACCACAACGTGGTCAAGTCCGGCCGTATTCAGGACCCTTATCGAATCGACGCCACCCTCGGCACCCTTTACGGTATCGCCGCAAGGGGTGGCAGACCCATACTCATGACCCATATCGGGCGTCCCCGGGACAAGAAAACGGGGAAGATATCCTGCCGGGAGACGGAGTCCGTTCTGCCCATCGTTGAATATCTGAGCCGGAAACTGGCCGTCACCGTCCGCGCGATCGATTTTCCCATAGATCCCGACCGGGGCATTGTCCGCCCTGATGACGCCATCGCACCGGCCATGCAGGATCTGGCATCCGGAAAGATCGACATGATCTACCTGCCGAATTCCCGCTGGTTCAACGGGGAGGAGGCAAAAGGCCCCGAGAGGGCGGCGCTGGCCGATGAACTGGCCGGGCCGGCCGACCTTTACGTCAACGACGCCTTTGGATCTTATCGCGCCCATGCCTCCACGTTCGATATCGCGAGCAGGCTTCCCTCATACGCGGGCGCGCTCCTGCAAAAGGAACTGGCCAACCTGAACCGGGTACTCGAACCCAAAAGGCCCTTTGCGGCCGTTGTGGCGGGCGCAAAGTACGACACCAAAATCGGTCCTTTGAGGGCGCTGTACGGGAAGGTGGACCATCTCATCCTGGGCGGCATTATCTACAACACCTATCTGGCGGCAAAATACGATATTGAAATCGCCGGCGTTAAGGAAGAGGACAAGGCCCTGGCCATGGAAATGGTTCGAATGGACGAAGGACAGGGAAAAATCCTTGAACCTGGCCGCCTGGTGGCATGCAACTCCATTAAAAAGCGAACGGCCGACAATAATCGAAGCATCGACATCCGCGATCTCGGAGGCTTGACCTCGGATGACTATCTCCTGGACGTGGACCCGCGCTCGTTCGACAACGATGCGATCCGGGATGCCCTGGGTTCCGCAAACACGATTTTTGTCAATGCGGTTATGGGCATGATGCCCGATTTTTTTGAAGGCTCCCGGGCACTTTACAAACTCATCAACGCCAATCGCTCGGCAATGAAGCTCTTTGGCGGGGGGGACACGCTTCAGGCGCTCAGAGCCTTGTGTCCGGGCGAATACCTGGCCGGACTGGATGCCCCGGATGTTTATTTTTTCACGGGGGGCGGCAGCGTGCTCGCGGCCATTGAACAGGGAACGCCCTACGGCCTGGAACCGGTGAAGGCGTTGATGAATGAATAATGGCAAAGGGCGCAAGGCTCAGGGCTCAGGGAGGCAAGATAGAAGGCCGGAGGCAGTTGTGAGTTGCGGGTTACGCTTCGCGGGTTCGAGGTTAGACCCGGCTTCGCTAAATGACAGCTACGCCGCGGCAGGGGATCGCTTCGCTTGAGGTTGGAGGCGATTTGGAGATCAGGCGTCAGTAAAACAAGGTTTCCC
>JAFDKD010000501.1 GCA_019307165.1 Deltaproteobacteria bacterium
GAACCATTTTTATTTCGCCGATGCGCTGCGCGCGGTGGGCAAGCCCTTTATGCGTTCCGAGACCTGCGGCACAACCGGCATGTCCCTGGCCATGACCGGGTACTACTGGGTGGCCTCGGGCTATGCCGACGTGGTCATGGTCGTGGGTTCGGAAAAGATGCACGAAGGGGATCCCCAGGCAACCATGACCACCGTGCAAGACCCTTTCCATGAACGACCTTTTGTCTCCGGTGCGCCCGGATACTACTCGCTGCTTTCCCAGCAGTGGATGTGGCGGTATAACATCCCGGAGGAGGTCTGCCGGGACGCCGCGGCCCAACTCAGCGTGGACCATCATAAGGACGCCATTCTCAATCCCCACGCCCATATCAAAAAAAAGCTCACCTTGGAGGAGGTCAAAAACGCCCCGGTGATCGTCTATCCCATTCGCCTGTTCGACGTCTGCCCTGCCTCGGACGGCGTGTGCGCCATGATCTACATGTCCAAAGAAAAGGCCAGGAAAATGAAAAACAAGCCGGCCTGGGTCAAAGGGGTCGGGTTCAGAGGGAACGCTTACTTCATAGGCGACACCGACCGGGTCCATGATCAGGGGGCTGAAGAGGCTGCCAAGCAGGCCTACGATCAAGCCGGTATCACCAACCCCATCGAGGAACTGGATGTAGCTGAAGTGTACAACCCCTTTTCTTTCTGTGAGTTGCTCCACTTCGAGGCTTTTGGCTTCTGCGATTACGGTCAGGCCAGCGAAATGACCCTGAAGGGGACGTTCGCCCGCGGCGGCAAGCTGCCTTGCGCTCCCTCCGGCGGCGTGCTCTGCACCAATCCCATCGGTGCCACGGCCATGATCCGGCCGGCCGAGATCGCCCTACAGGTTACGGGGCGGGCCGGCGAACGGCAGATCGACGGGGCCAAGGTGGGATTGGCCCACGGTCTGGGCGGGGCCAACCAGTTCAACGGCGTCATGATCTTGTCGTCGGAGCTTTAGAGGAGGTGCATCATGACCAAACATTTCAGTACGATGGAACACGACGTCTGGCTGCCCTATCGGTTCGCCCTGGGGCCGGACTTTTACAAATGGTTCGAAGGGTTAAAGGAAGAAAAGATCTGGGGCACCAAATGCCCCCAGTGCAGCAAGGTCCTGGTTCCGGCCCGATCATTCTGCCCCGAGTGCAACGCTGATATGGACGAGTGGGTCGAAGTGGCCCAGGAAGGCGAGGTCGTGTCCTGGATTCAGGCCAACCGACCGTTTTACGGTGCGCCGGTGGAACCGCCCTTTATCGCCGCCCTGATCCGGCTGGACGGCACGGCATGCACATTTCTCCACCTATTGGGGGGACTCCCCGGTGATCCGGAAGCGGCCAGGGCAGAAGTCCAACGGGGCACCCGAGTCAAAGCGGTCTGGGCCGATGAGAAAAAAGGCCACATGCTTGACCTGAAGTACTTTCAACCTGTTTAAATGTCGGAGGTTGACCATGTATAAGCTCAATAAAAAGGGGCACGCTATCCTGGAAGTCGAAGCCAGTCTTCGCTACGAGTCGGCCACCGGTCCCACCTGGTGGCGCTATTTCGAAGAGTTCAAAAACGAGCGCATCTTCGGCACCCGGTGCCCGGTGTGCAAACGGGTGCTTATTCCCGCCAGATCTTTTTGCGCCGATTGCTTTGTGCCTCTGGACGAATGGGTGCAGGTTTCCAACGAGGGGCAGGTCCAGGGTTGGTCGCTGACCGACTTTCACTATTTCGGCATGCCTACGGACCCGCCCTTCATCACCGCCGAGATACGCCTCGATGGCTCGGACAGCAACTTTTACCACCTCGTCTCCGGCTTCGACCTGAGCGACCTTGAACTGGTGCGCCGGACGATGAAGATCGGAACCCGTGTCCGCGCGGTGTGGAGGAAGGAAAAAAAGGGCTGCATTCTGGATATCGAGTATTTTGAACCCATAGGCTGAGGTTAAAGCTGAGCTTGAGAACCAGAAAGGACAAGTCATGACTGCAAAATACGGCCGGAGCGACAGCCACGGACTCTATTTCAACGAAGAGAAGGAGATGCTCCGCAGGACCGTGGCCGACTTCGTGAGCAAGGAGATCAACCCCAACATGGACAAATGGGAGGAAGAGGGACAGGCGCCCCTGAACGAGCTGTTCAAAAAGATGGGTGACTTGGGCCTCCTGGGAGTCCGTTATGACCCAAAGTGGGGGGGGGCAGGGTCTTGACCACTGGTTCGACCTGGTCTTTATCGAAGAACTGGGGCACATCGACGGTGGGGGTGTGGGCATGGCCATCGGCGTGCAGACCCATATGGCTACTCCGGCTATTGCATGGGCAAGCTTTACGCCGGTCGGCTGATCCGCCGGGTGGTGGACGGCTGCCTCCAGATGTTCGGTGGAACGGGCTATATTAACGAGAACATTGTCACGCGGCACTACCGCGACACGCGTCTTTTGTCCATCGGCGGCGGGGCCGACGAGGTCATGGGTGATGTCCTGAGCAAAATCGAGGGGTTTTAAAAAGGAGGCGCCTGATGAAGTATTTTGAAGATTTTCAACTGGATGAAAAACACATTACGCGGGCTCGAACCATCACTGAAGCCGATATCGTCATGTTCGCCGCCTTTTCGGGCGACTGGTATCCCCTGCATGAGGAGAAGGACAGCCGATGCCATACGAAGACTACCGCACGCTAAAGGTACGCATTGACAAAAAAGTAGCCTTTGTCACCATCGATCATCCGCCGATAAACCTGATGACCGGCCGGATGATGTGGGAACTGCTCAACCTGTCGGAGGAGATCGCCGCGGACGACAAAGTCCGGGTCGTTGTGTTTGACAGCGCAGATCCCGACTATTTCATTGCCCATTTTGACCTAACCGCTCTGATCCGGTACCCGGACCGGCCTCCGGCCAAAAGTTCGGAACTCCACCGGCTGAATAAAACCTGTGAAAATTTCCGCCGCATGCCCAAAGTCAGCATTGCCAAACTCGAGGGCCGAACACGCGGCGGCGGCAGCGAGTTTGTGCTGGGTCTGGACATGCGATTCGGAGCTATCGGCCGCGCTGTTCTGTGCCAGCCCGAAGTCGCCTTGGGCATCTTGCCCGGGGGAGGTGGAACCCAGAGGCTGTCACGTTTGCTCGGCTCGGCCCGGGCGCTGGAAGCGTTGTTGGGTTGTCGTGATTTCCCGGCCGAACTGGCAGCGCAGTATGGTTGGATCAACCGGGCCTTGCCGCCGGAACAATTAACGCCATTTGTCGAAAACCTGGCCTTTAGCATCGCCGCTTATCCGCTCGAAGCGGTTGCGCGCTGTAAAACTTCAATCCTCAACGTGGCTGAAATGCCTCTTGTCGAAGGATTGATCGAAGAATCCTACCTGTTCGATCAACTGGCAACCCAGTCGGAGCCAAAAGTCCGCATGAAAAGGTTTTTGGATGCCGGCGGACAGACGCGGGAGGGTGAGATGGATTTGGATCGGTTGATGAAAAAGGCACAACTTGCGTGAATATAGGGTGTCAGGTCTCAACATTCAACACATTTAAAATCTCTTTCAATCTTTTTTTTAAGTTCTTCGCTCGGTCTATCTTCTCTTTAAATCTTCGATTGGATTGGCTCACCGCAGAC
>JAFDKD010000502.1 GCA_019307165.1 Deltaproteobacteria bacterium
GCAGAATGACGTCGTCCGCCATGTCGGCGGTAGCGTATGGCCCTGTGGATCGATAACTTTTTCCCGAATCCCGATTGTCCAGTACGATAACGCGATGCGTTTTTGAGAACTCGGGAATTTGAAGTCCCCAGGTGGCCATATCCTGGCCCAGACCCAGTATCAATATCAGGGGATCGCCACTCCCATATTCCTCATAGTAAATGTCTTGGTCTCGGGGTTCTGCCATCGGCATGAGACCTCCTGACTGAACCGCTCGCCGGAAACACGCCCGTCGGCCACGGTCGTTTATGTCATTTCATTATTGTTCTTGGGCTAAGGTCATTTCTTTTTCAGAGCGCGAGCATATTTTCCACCGCCGCAAGCGCCGGCCGCCTCGTGTTCTCCGGAATTTCTATCCGTGGTTCCAGGTTTTTCAGCGAGAGAAGCACTTTTTCCAGATTGATTCGCTTCATGTTGGGGCAGATGGCCTTTTCATTTACGGGAACATATTCGATTTTTGGATTTTCTTTGATCAGTCGATGAATAATCCCGGTTTCCGTCCCGACGATGAGGATTTTACCCTCATAGGAACGCGCATAGCGGATGATGCCGCCGGTGCTCAGCGCCTCGTCTGCCGCATCAATGACATCCGGCCGGCACTCGGGGTGCACCAGGACCTTGGCCTCGGGATATTGCTTTCTCTTTTCGGCGATGTCTTTTGGCGTGATTTTCATGTGTGTTGGGCAGTACCCCGGCCACAGGTTTAATTCCCTGCCGGTCTGACGCATCACGTAGTGTCCGAGATATTGGTCCGGTATGAACAGGATCGGAAGATCGGGAGCAATGGACCGTACCACCTGAACCGCATTGGCCGAGGTACAGCATATGTCGGATTCCGCTTTTACGGCTGCGGTCGAATTGACATAGCAGACGACCTGCACCCCTGGATACTTGGCCTTCTCCGACTTAAGCTGCTCCGCGGTGATCATGTTGGCCATGGGGCACCCTGCTTCCGGGTCGGGAAGGAGCACGGTCTTTTCAGGGGAAAGGATTCCGGCCGTCTCGGCCATGAAATGAACCCCGCAGAATACAATCACCTCCGCGTCGGTCTCCGCGGCCTTGCGGCTCAACTCCAGGGAGTCGCCCGTGATGTCGGCCACATCCTGGACCTCGGGCCGTTGATAGTTGTGGGCCAAAATAATGGCATTTTTTTCTTTTTTAAGCTTGATGATTTGTACGGCTACATTTTTGTCCATTTTCTATTTTTCTCTCGCAATGACATCGTCGTGACCCGGATATAAGATATAATTTTCAAAAAAAATACCACAATGTGGCATTTAGGGTCAAGTCTAACCTGGTCAGGCCCCAATGCGAGTCGACTTTTTTGCCTTCTGCATTCTGAGGGGGCGGCAACGCCGGATTCAGCGCCTTGACGAACTGCGGGCACAGACAGTATTCGACGATACCGGCACCGCCCTGGCCACAGCACGTGGGCGGCCGGTGGTCACATCTGCCGGAACAGGTGCATGAACCCCTTGCTCACGGCGAGGATTTCGGGGCGGTCCTTGAGCCTGAGGGCGCCCCGGCCGGTCAATGACCGGCTCACGTCTGAAATGCAATCCACATTGACAACCGTGCCCCGGTGGATCCGCCAGAATTTCTTCGGGTCCAGTTCGGCTTCCAGTTCCTTGATGGGTTTCCGGATGAGCGATTCGCCATCGGCGGTCATGACCAGGGTGTACTTGTCGCTCGCCTTGAAGTAGCACACCTCCTCAACCGGTATCAACCGAATGCCGTCCCCATGAGAGACCCGAAGCCAGTTCAGGTAGCCGGACGCTTCCCGTTCGGACAGCCGGGCCATCAGGCGTTCCATCATGTTGGGCATTGCCTCGGGCGGTTCGGAGGTCTCGGCCATCCTCTCCTTCAGACGGTTGACCGTCCTCTCCAGCCTTTCCCTGCCCACCGGTTTCAGCAGGTAGTCGGCGGCCTCGTTCTCAAAGGCCTCCACCGCATACTGGTCGTAGGCGGTGACAAACACCACATGACAGATGCCCGCGATTTCCCGGGCCACTTCCATGCCGGTCAGGCCCGGCATGCGGATGTCCAGAAACGCAATATGGGGTGAGGCCTTACGGATCAGGGCCAGGGCGTCATGGCCGTTTTGGGCCTCTCCGCAAATGGTGAGTTCCGGCCACACCTCCGAAAGCAGCAATCGCAGATGCGACCGCAGGGGCGCCTCGTCATCCGCGATAATCGCCTTGATCTCTGTCATCAGGGACCTCGATGATGGCCTTCAGGCCCGAGGGCCGGTTTTCTTCCAGGATCAACCGGGCCCTGCCGTCGTAGAGGGACTGGAGGCGTTGCCGTACATTGCTGAGGCCGATGCCGCTCTCATTGTCCCCCTGAAAACCCAGGCCCGTATCCGAAACGACCAGCCGGAGGCGGTCATCCACCGCTTCTCCCTTGATGGCCACCTCTCCGCCTTCGATTTTGGGTTCCAGGCCGTGCTTGATCGCGTTTTCAACGAGCGGTTGGATCAACATGGGGGGGAATGGCCTCGACATCAGACCCTCGGGAATATCGATGCTGTATCTCAGGCGTTCACCCATCCGCACACGGTAGATATTCATGAAGGCCCGGATCATTTCCATTTCCTGACCAAGGGTGCCGTCTCCCATCCGCGTTCTGGAAAGTGAGGACCGGAGATACCGGATCAGGTCCGACAGCATGGCCTTGCCTTTTTCCGTATCCGAATCCACCAGGCTCAAGACATTGGAGAGGGTGTTGAACAGAAAGTGTGGCTCCACCTGGGCCTGAAGGAGTTTGAGTTGCGTCTCGGCCTCCTTTTTTTCAAGGGTGAGCCTCTGGATTCTCTCTTCCTGTATCAGGGCCCCGGCCTGGGTGATCCGTTCCCGGCTGAACAAGAAATAGGTTATCACAGATCCAAAAAGAATGCCGATAAACACCGTCTGAGCGAACAGCCCCGGCCCCCATTGGAAAAAGGCGGAAAGGCTTATGCCCGCAAGGAGGGCCCCCAGAGTGGCTCCCGCCACGGTTCCTATGGTGATGGTGATCATAATCATCACCAGATGCCGAAAAGGGCTGTAAGCCTTGAGGAAGAGGTGCCCGGCAAGGACGCACGAACAGATGGACAGACCGATGCACTGAGAAAATATGAGGTTGGAGAGAAAGCCCTCGCCGAATTCCAGGTTCGTCAGGAAAACGGCAATGATGGTGTTGAACACCGCCGTGTAGGCGAGGGATTTAATGGCGCGTTTCCGATCGATGAGATGAATGCGGGACTCCAGGTCATCGATCGGTGGCAGGGATGCGGAGCCCTGCTGCTCAGGGATGGGATCTATCCCGTGTTTTGTCACATTAGATTCATTTGATTTGAAAAACATAGTCGAATCCCTGTAATCGCCAAGCAATCAGCATTCAGCATTTACCAACTATTATTGAAATGGATAGGTCTTGTTCTTTTCCTCTCATAGATATCGGTCATGGCTTTTCTCCAAAAGATCGGGACGTGGTTATCTCAAACTCCGGGGGATCGATCATGTGCTTTTTAACCGAGCAGAGATCCATGGACTTGATGCCTCCCACACAGCGGGAGAAGGCACTCCAGGC
>JAFDKD010000058.1 GCA_019307165.1 Deltaproteobacteria bacterium
CCCATGTAAGTCTGCCCCCGACCGGCGTGCTTGATCCGCCCCGTCTCCAGAAGCGTGGCCGCCTCCGAGGTGACGCCGCCCAGCACCCTGGCGTTGCCGAACACCTCTTCAAGTATTTCCACGTTGCCAAGGCCGTTCTGGAGCGTCAAGATGCGGGTCTCGGGAGGCAGCCATGTTTGCAACTCCCGGGCGGCATCCGCGGTACTGACGGCCTTGACGCATATCAGGACCATGTCGGGCTTTTCGGGGGTTTGTCCGGTAACGGCGGGGACAGAGGCGTGAAATTCCCCTGTAACGCCGGTCACGTGAATACCCTGCCGGTTGATGCGTTCCGCCCGCTCCGACCTGTAATCCAGAAGCGTCACGCCGTGCCCGGCCTGCCGCAGCCGCGCGGCAAACAGGCACCCCATGGCCCCGGGTCCGACAACGAGAAAGTTCATGAATAACCCCTTTTCCGGTTGGATGATCTCCGTTAACTTGTAACTGAAATCCGAAATCCGACTTCCAGTTCAGGGTTCAGAGGTTCAGGGTTCCGGGTTTCCGCCTAAACTGATACAGGATCCCGTCCGGGATGCCTTCTGTAGACTCTGGACTCTCGTCTCTAGACTTCTTTGTCCCTTCGACATTCCTTGTTCGATGTTGGATATTCGATATTCTCTTTTTCGAGATGTCCGAAATCCGCCCTCTGCCCTCCGCCCTCTGTCTTCCGCCCTCCGCCCTCTGTCCCTATATCTTGGCCGCTTCCTCCTCGCTCATGGCAAAGCTGTGCTCCGGCCCCGGGAAGGTGCCCGCCGCCACATCTTCCTTGTATTGCTTGAGGGCTTCCCGGATCTGGGGCGCGAGGTTGACGTACCGCTTGACGAATTTCGGGGTAAAACGTTCGAAAAGGCCCACCACATCGTGATAAACGAGCACCTGGCCGTCGCAGTCGGGGCCGGCTCCGATGCCGATGGTCGGGATGTTGAGTTCTTCGGTGATCTTGGCGGCAAGGCGGTCCGGTATGCATTCCATGACGACCATGCAGGCCCCCGCCGCCTCCAGGTCCTTGGCGGATTTCACCAGCTCTTTGGCGCTCTCCGCGTCCTTCCCCTGGACCTTGAAGCCGCTGAGCTTGGTGGCCGTCTGCGGTGTGAGACCGATGTGAGCGCATACGGGAATGCCCGCATCGACCACCGCCTTTACCACGGGGGCCATCTCGCTTCCGCCTTCCAGCTTTACGCAGTCGCAACCGGCTTCCTTGACGAAACGGCCCGCGTTTTCGATGGCCTTTTCCACACTGACCTGATAGGAAAGAAACGGCATGTCCCCGAGGACAAAGGCATACTCGGTCCCTCGGGTGACCGCCTGACAATGATGGATCATGGCGTCCATGGTTACGGGTACCGTACTGTCATAGCCGAGAACCACCATGCCGAGGGAATCCCCGACAAGAATGGTTTCGATCTCCACCTGATCCGCGAACGTGGCCGTGGGGTAGTCGTAGGCCGTGATCATGGAGATTTTCCGATTGTCCCGTTTCATTTTTTCCAGCTGGGCGATGGTGACTTTTTTTCGGTCCATGTATTCCTCCTGTGTAGGACGGCTGAGTCAGAGGGTAAAACCTCCCCGTAAAATGAATAAAAGGCCTCTCGGTGATGCCGAAAGACCTTCCTTGGGCGAAAAACCCCGCTTCACGTCCGGCCGCAGGGCCGACGTTCGGGGCTGAACGATCTTTCCGGTTGCGTAACCGTCCCGGTCGCGTCGTGACGATGATCCAGGCGGCACCACCAAAAGAAGCGGTTTCGAAAAATAAAAGAACAGCGTCCGGTTTGGCGTCCGCCCGATAGGCGGATCGCAGGACCCGACGCACTTGTGAAAAAATTATCAAACCGTCAATTGCTTGTCAACAGAAATGGTGTCGCGGTTGACATCCTGGTTTTTTTAGATTGAACAAGGTTTAGTTTTATGATAATAGTAATTGCCAAAGAGTGCCTATTTTTGGGTTATGATCAAGGTGGACGTTTTTTCGATTTCAGCGGTTTTTTCAAGGGGGCGATATGGCTCAAATCGACGCTTTTTTTAAGTTGATGAACGACCAGGGGGCCTCGGACCTTCATCTGGTGGCCGGCCAGCAGCCTATACTTCGGGTCGACGGCTCCCTGGAGCGTATAAAATACGATGTGCTGGACGATGATTCGCTGAAAACCATGTTGTATGAAATTGCGCCGGAACACAAGACCAAGTTGTTCGAGGAAAAGGGTGATATCGATTTCGCGTACGAAATTCCGGGCCTTGCGCGGTATCGTGTCAATTTTTTTCAGCAGTCCAATGGGGTCGGCGCCGTATTCCGGGAAATCCCATCCCGCATCATGAGCATCGAGGAACTGGGGCTCCCGTCCGTGCTGAGCCGCCTGGCCACCTTGCCGCGGGGTCTGGTCCTGGTCACCGGGCCCACGGGCAGCGGAAAATCCACCACCCTGGCCGCCATTATCGACGAGGCCAATCGCACACGGAAAGAGCACATCCTGACCATCGAAGACCCCGTCGAATTTGTACACAAGAGCCAAAAAGCGATCATCAACCATAGAGAAGTGGGGTTGCACACCGAGTCTTTTTCGGCGGCCCTCCGGGGCGCCCTGCGTGAGGACCCGGATATCATTCTGGTGGGCGAAATGCGGGACCTGGAGACCATTTCCCTGGCCCTGGAGGCTTCGGCAACCGGTCATCTCGTGTTTTCCACGCTGCACACCTCCAGCGCGGCAAAGACCATTCACCGGGTCATCGAGGTATTTCCAGCCGATCAGCAGGAACAGGTGCGCAATTACCTGGCGGACGGCATTCGCGCCATCGTCGCACAGACCCTTTTTAAGCGGAAAAGCGGCAAAGGCCGCGTGGCCGCCGTCGAGATCATGATCGGCACGCCGGCCATGAGGAATCTGATCCGTGAATCCAAGGAGCATCAGCTGCCGGGCATGATCCAGACGGGGAAAAAATACGGCATGCAGACCCTGGATGACGATATCATGCGGCTGCTGACGCGGAAGATCATTACGGCCAACGATGCCTATTCCAAGGCGGAGGAAAAATCCCGATTCGTGCAGTTCATGAGCGGGCCGCCTGCAGACTTTACCGAAATCTAATTGGTGTCCATAACCAAACGGGGATAGACCATGCAGAAACAACTGCTGGACTACATTCTGACGGCCATGCTGGAGAGCCATCCCAACGTATCGGATATCAACATCACGGTGGACAAGCCTCCCCAGGTGGAGACGGCGGGTGTGCTTAAGCCCGTGGAATTCGATCCGCCCATTGAGCGGTTGACCTCGTTTCAATCCGAAATCATGGCGCTTGGCCTGGTGGGCGGGGATCGGCGGCTGACCCGTGACCTGATGAAAAGGGGGTCCTGCGACATTTCCTATCAATTGGCGGGTAAGGCCAGGCTCCGTGTGAATGTGTTTTCTCAAAAGGGATGCTATTCCATTGCCATGCGACAACTGCCCAGCCGGGTGCCCTCTATCGAAGAACTGAAGCTTCCCCCCGTGTTCAAGAAAGTGACTGAGGACCGCAACGGACTGGTCCTCCTCACCGGCGCCACGGGAACGGGAAAGTCCACCACGCTCGCCGCACTGATCAATGAAATCAATGAGAAGCGGCCGGTGCATATCGTGACCCTCGAGGACCCGGTGGAATTCGTGCACGCCCAGAAGGCGGGCACCGTGAACCAGCGGGAACTGGGGATCGATTTTGACAACTTCGCCTCAGGCCTCCGGGCCGCGGTACGGCAGGCGCCCAAGGTGATTCTCGTGGGGGAGATGCGGGACCGCGAGACCGTTGAAATTGCCCTTTCAGCCTCGGAGACGGGACACCTGGTGTTGAGCACGCTCCATACCATCGATGCCGGGCATACCATCAACCGCATCCTGGGAATGTTCGATCCGCACGAGGAGCGGCTGGTTCGGATCAGGCTGGCGGATTCGCTCCGTTGGATTGTATGTCAGCGGCTGCTGCCGAAAACTGGAGGCGACCGGGCGGCGGCTTTCGAAATCATGGGCTCAAGTCTGAGGGCCAAGGACCTCATTCTGCACGGCGAGACCGAAGACAGGACTTTCTACGGGATCATCGAGGAGAGCAATGCGTTCGGCATGGTGACCTTTGAACAGTCCATCGCCAGATTATTCGAGCAGGGACTCGTCACGGAAGAGACCGCCATCAGACGAAGCATCGACAGCATCAAGTCCGCACGGGGAGAAAAGACCACGTCCATCGGAGATCTCAGTATCGACACCGAATATGGAAGGCGGCCGGGGCGGTATTAACAAGATGCTAGATGCAAGATGCAAGATACAAGATGCAGGATACAGGATAGTAGGGTATAGGTATTGACCCTATGATTCCCGCTGATACGGACAGCCAAAGAGGGACAGACCCATGGAAATCCGTTGTGACCATTGCGACGCCAGATTGAGCGTTCCGGATGAAAAACTCAAAGGGGGCGGGCTTTGCAAGGTTTCCTGCCCCAAATGTAACGGGGAAATTCGGGTGGATTTCGAATCACGCAATGGAAAAGGCGAAATTGCGGTTTCCGAGACGCCGTTGACCCCGAATGAAAAGGACGGGCTCGGCGGCGGCTTCGGATTCTCCTCCTTCAAAAATCTGGAGGGCAAGAAGACGGCATTGCTGTTGGAACCGGATCTGAGTGAGATGTCGCTGATCAAAGGGACCGTGGAGAAACTGGGATATGAACCGGTGCATGTGGATAATACACGGGACGCGATCGGCCAAATGCGTTTTCACCATTTCGATCTCATCGTCATTTCCGACCGTTTCGACGACGTCGCCTGGAACGAGAGTCCCGTCCTCAACTATATCAATGCGCTGAATATGTCCGCCAGGAGGCGGATGTTCGTGGTCCTTATTGGAGAGGGCCTGAAAACCCGGGACCCCATGCGGGCCTTTTCGTTGAGCGTAAATCTCGTCATCGGCAGGGAAGACAAGGCATCTCTCGGGGGCGTATTGGAACAGAGCATAGCGGAAATCGAGAAATTCTACCGTGTTTTCATGGAAATATCGGCTGAAACCGGAAAATTCTAGGCACTGAGCAGAGATGAACCTGAAAAATCAGTATCGCTTGAGAGTGAAAAATTGCATCGGCACCATCATCGATGTCCACAACAGCGTGTGCGAAGATTACGAGGGCTATGAACTCCTGGACCAGTTCCATACACTGCGGGAGGCGGTCGAGTACCTGGATATGAGCATCGTATCGGAAGGTGACATCCTGATGGTTGAACGGGCGACCAATGCTTTGCTCAGGGAGTTTAAAGACGTTTTTCAAAGTGAAGGATGGGGGATTGTCTGCAGGGAGTTGGACAGTTGATCCGGTCCCGTCCGTATATTACGGGCATCCGTTGGGTACACTCGGGGTCACTTGACGCCAACGGAATCCACCCCACAATCAAGTATTCCTGCCCCGTCAACGGGCCCAAGCGTTTCCGTCCACTGCCCCCTGAGTTCATCGATGTCCCGCGATTCACCAATGGCCCATAAAGAACCCCCTGCCCCTGCCCCGGCGAATCTCGACCCGCACCCGGCTTCCTCCGCCTGATGGATCAGCCTCTCCGCGATCGGGATCAGGGCCTCTGGGGTGATCGTCTTCCGTAGGGCCAGTTCTTCTCTCAAAAGTCCGGCGGCCGTGGACCAGCGATGCTGCCGAACGGCTTCCGCGAAACGGGCCACCTTCTTGTTGATTTCAACCCAGGCCTGACGGGTGCTTCCGGAAAAAAAGTCCCTGATCCACTTTCGGTTGGTGGGAAGCGAGGCGTGGCTTATCCCGCTATAAGCGACCAGCAGGCGGTTCGAGAGCGCTTTTTGTCCCCGACGGTCGAGCAGAGGCGTGCGTTTGAAGGGGATGCCCGCTTTACCGTATGTCCATTCCCAAAGGTTCACGCCCCCGTAAGCGGCTGCCGCCTGGTCCTGTATCCCGCAAAACCCGCCGCCGATACCGTCTTCCAGGCGATAGGCGAGGGAGACGATCCGGTGCTTGACCAAGGCCTTGCCCCCCAGGCGCACGGCTGCCTTCCCCAAGGCCTTGACTAGGGCCACCAGGGCCGTGCTGGATCCGCCGAGGGCCGATTTGACGGGGGATTGAGAGTGGATGGCCACTTCAAGGCCATTGAACCCGAAGTGGGAGACGGCGGCGAAATAGAGCCCGAAATCCGAATCGAAGGGGGCCTGTCCGGCTGGAAACGCCTCGGAGCTATCGAATCCTTCCGATGAAATCTTGATCCATCCCTTATCGAACGGCCGGAGGGAAACCCGGGTTCGAAGACTGAGGGCGATGTTGACCGTAACCGGGCCGATGCCTTCAAGGGGGAGCGCCATGCCCTTGATGTCCCACGTGCCCCCGGAATCCACCCTGCTGGGCGCTGAAGCGCTGATGGTTTCTTTTTCCAGGAGTTTTCGAATAGAGGCCATGGGCAAAATTACCGGAGTGCTAAAAAAAACCTAAGTGCAACTTCATCTCGCCAAGATCGCTAAGAGGGCAACACCTTGTTTTCAAATGTCTTTCTTTGGGGCCTTCGCGCCTTTGCGAGATAATACTCTTTATGGATTGAGGATTTAAGATTGAAGGTTTTTCAAGGTTCTCGGTTTGCGCCTGAACGAATTCAGGGTTCCATGCCCGTTGTTTTCTCTGGTCTCTAGACTCTTGTCTCTAGACTGTCTTCAAACCAAATACCCAAATCAAAAACCCTGTCCCCAACCGTACCGGCATACGCAAGCCCGGAAGGAGACAGGGCTCTAATCTATATATAACGACCTAAATCCTTGCGCATACATACACAGCGGTTTACAGAATACAGTTTTTCAAAATAGCTCTATCGCCGGCGATCTTAACAAGCGATTCGAAATTTGTTGTGACGCTGTGTATAAATCCTGTAAAACCTACCGGCCCATTTGTTTCAAGACCGCCTGCAAGTCCACATCGGATGTCATCCAATCGGACAATTTTTCAATTTTGCCGCCTTCCGCGCATTTGGCGAGAAACACCGAGCGGGCCCCCTGCCGCTGATCCGGCCCATATGAGATCTTGGGGCCGATGCCCTGAAATCCTTTGAGGCCCTCCATGGCCTTGGCAAGGTTGTCCGCGGTCAGATTTCTACCGCACCGCTTGAGACCTTCAACCAGCGGTTCCGTGAAAATGAACCCGGCGTAGAAAAAGATCCCCCACCTGTCTTTGGGTGTAAATTCCGCATGGGCCTTCTTATAAGCCTTCATGAGAGCGCTTTTCGAATCAGGGAGTTCGCCGAACGAGGTGAAAATCACATTTCTGAAGAGCCCCTTGGTGATTTTGTACATGATCGGCGTATCGCTCAGGGTGCTGGTGGTCATCCATTGCGGTTTGAAACCCAACTTGGCGGCGGTCCCCAGTATGATGGCGCCGTGCTTGGGCAGTACCCACATGATGACACAGTCCGGTTTTGCTTTTTTCAACTTCATGCAATGGGAAGACAGGTCCGTGTCGAGGGGCTCGGCGGAGACGGACGCGACCAACTTCATGCCAAGCTTGCCCAAGGCATATTCGGCGCCGGCCAGGCCCTCTTTACCGTAGTCATCATTCTGGTAAAAAAAGGCGATCCGCTTTTTACCGAGGGTTTTCACGGCATAGTTGACCAAAATGGAGGCCTCGTCGATATAGAGCGGATAAACCGAAAACAGGTACTTGGTGGGCGGGAATGCAAAGTGGCTGGATCCGGTGGAAGGCCCGACCCAGATCACCTTTTTCTTGTTCAGGTATCGCTTGACGGCCATTCCCGTTGCGGTTCCCACGCCCGCGGCCATGGCGAACACCCCCTTATGGTCTACCAGTTCCTTGCAGATGGCTTTCGTTTTCGGAGGCATGTACCCGTCGTCTCTCAGGTAGTAGGTGATCTTACGACCGTGAATGCCGCCCTTTGCGTTGATCATGTCAAAGTAGCACCCGGTGCCGCGGGCCACCGCGCCCCACAGGGCCGCAGGCCCGGTCTGGGGACCGTACTGACCGATGCGGATTTCCGTGTCGGTCACCCCACGGTCGGAAAAGGCCGAGGGAACAAATGTCAGGGTCATGGCCAGAGCGCAGGCCGCTATCCAAATCCAGTTCGCTTTTTTCATGATGTTCCTCCTGAATTATTTGAGTTGCCGGTTGTCACAGTGCGTTTTTGCCGGGGAGATGGCCTCCTATCTCTTCCCGTACATGCCTTCTATCAGATCGCTAAAAGCCTCATGGACGTATTTGCGTTTGACCTTCATGGTGGGGGTGACTTCCCCGTCCTCTTCATAAAGCTTCTTGGGGATCAGGGTGAATTTCTTGACCTGCTCCACCCTTGAAAGCGTCTCGTTTACCTGGTTGATTTCTCCCTGAATGAGCCCGTTGATCTCCCGGCTCTTAGTGAGGTCCTTGTAAGTAGAAAACTGGATCTTGTTGTCCTGGGCGTATTTGACCACGTTGTCCTCATCGATCATGATGAGGCAGCTGAGAAATTTACGCTTATCTCCGATGACCACGGCATCGTTGATGTATAGGTTGGCTTTCAACTTATTTTCGATGTACTGGGGGGTGATATTCTTTCCCCCCGCCGTGACGATGATGTCTTTCTTCCGGTCCGTGATTTTGAGATACCCGTCCTCGTCCAATTCGCCCACGTCTCCCGAATATAGCCAGCCGTCTTTTATGGTGGATGCGGTGCCGTCCGGGTTTCCGTAATAGCCCTTGAACACGCCAGGAGATTTTACAGGATTTCACCGTCCTCAGCGATTTTCACCTCCACCCCGGGAAGAGGCGGGCCGACGGTCCCGAACTTGATCCGATCCACTTTGGACACGCAGGTGACCCCGGTGCCCTCCGTCTGGCCGTAGCCTTCGATCAGGTTTACGCCGATGGATTGAAAGAAGAGAAGCACGTCCGGCGAAATGGGTGCGGCGCCCGAATACGCGACCCTCATGCGATCAAAACCGAGTCTTTCTTTCAGCTTGCGAAAAACGATGAAGTGGGCCAGCGTGTAAGCCAGTTCCATGGGCAAGGGGACGGACTGAAAGTTCATCTTCCGACCGGCGCGGTATTTCCCGATCTTGAGGGCGACGCCGAATACCAGTTTTTTGAACCACGTGGCGTCGGACATTCTAATATAGACGGCGGACAGGTATTTTTCCCAGATACGGGGAACCGCGTATCCGACGGTGGGTGAAATTTCCCGCATATTGTCCGTGACCGTGTCCAGGCTTTCAATGAAATTGACCGTGTATCCTTGGCTGATGTGTACGAACACGGAAAAGAGCCGTTCGAATATATGGCACAGGGGCAGGAAGGACATGACTTCGTCATAGTCGAAGACCGGGTTGTCCAGGGTAATGGCCCCCGCCGTCCAGATCACGTTCATGTGGGTCAGCATGGCGCCCTTGGGCGGGCCCGTGGTGCCGGACGTATAGATAAGAACGGACAGATCGTCGGGGCCCACGGTCGCCGTTCGGTTTTCAAACAGTTTCGGCTCTTTTTCGGCGACCTCGCATCCCAACTCCAGAAGTTCGTCGTATGCCATGACCATGGGGTCTTTAAAGTGCTTGAGTCCCTCCAGGTCCCATACGATGACTTTTTTCAGTTTCGGCACGTTGTCCCTGAAACTGAACCATTTATCCAACTGCTCCTCGTTTTCCACGAAAAAAAAGACTGACTCCGAATCCTGCACCACGTATTCCACCTGGGGCCAGGCATTGGTGGAATATACGCCCACGGACACCCCGCCGGCGCACTGAATGCCCATGTCGATAATGACCCATTCGGGGCAGTTGTCTCCAATGATGGAGACGCAGTCCCCTTTCTCCAACCCCATGGACATGAGGGCCGAGCCCACCTGCTTGGCCATTCGGTAGTAGTCGTTCCAGGAGATATCGTGCCAGAGCCCGTGCTCCTTTTTCCTGAGCGCTGCACGATCGCCGTATTTTTCCACCGTTTGTTTGAATTTCCGGGGGACCGTTTGATCGTTCATAATAACACCGGTTTCCAGTTGCTTATTCCGTTTAAAAAAAGCATGTTCCTTTGGGACCGCAGCAGATCCCGTTTCCCAGACCTATCAGGTTAAGAGCGGCT
>JAFDKD010000059.1 GCA_019307165.1 Deltaproteobacteria bacterium
CGTCCCCGCACACCCCCCAGTCGTCCCCGCATGAATTTGGCGGGGACCCAGCAATCATATCAAATCAAAATACAAATCCTTCCATTCAGGTCCTCTGGATTCCCGCCAAATGCATGCGGGAATGACAGGTTGATTCCCCGCCGTCCTTGTGCGGGCACACCTTGTTTTACTGACACCTGAACACTGACACCTGATGTTCAATCGTTTTCCGAATCGGTGGTTTCAATGGTGATGTAGAGCGAAAATTTTTCACTCAGGTCGTCAAGGGAGATGCGTTCGTATTCCACGACGAATTCCCCCCAGAGAAGTTCCAGCGTCTCCTTGAGAACGGCGGTAGCTTCAGCGTCCGACGCAGCGGCATAGGACAGAAAGAGGTCTACGAATTGTTTTTCGACGCCGGGCATCCCATAGGGCGGCTCTGCCCGCTCGCCTCTTATGCGGGCAAACAGGCGTTGGGCCCGGGCAATGGATATGCCCGAAAAAGAGGGCGCCATATCCAGGGACAGGCGGGCCCACAAATTAAACAGGAGTTGATGGAAGGCGATCTCGGACGACCCGGCCGTTCGGACGTCAATCCGGAACCGGGATGCCAGTTGCTCCAGCAGACCGTCCAGCACCATCAGCCTGCGGAGGGTTGTCAGACAGGCCCCCACTTCGGAAAGCCACTCGAAGTCCTTGAAGGGCTCGTCCTCGTCCATGCGCGTGTGCAGACGCGGTCTCTTCTGCAACAGGCCCAGAAGCGTTCCCCCCCAAGCCTCTCCCCAGAAATCGGTATCCCGCCCCTGTCCCATGAACCAGCTCCCCCGCACCCATCTTTCCGCTTCCCACCCCAGCTTCAACGGGATGCCGACGCCGACGCGAAACAGGGTGACAAGCGAATGTCGCCGCAACAATCGTTCGGCAGCGGCAATGTCGTGGCCGCATAGCCTTTCGATGGCCAGATTTACGTATCCGGCGGCCCTGTTGCTGATTTTGACAAGGATCGCCAGTTCGGGGGCGGGGGTCCCCTCGGCCGAAAAAATCTGATTGCACAGGCCCGCGAACTCCAGACGGATTCGATCGAGAAACAAGGGGTGGGATATCCTTGAAACGACATCCGTGAGCAGATTGCGGGTCCCGGCATGGGCCAGGGGGGAAGCGGGCGCCATCAACCGGCTTTCCTCGGTCAACAAAACAGTCTTGTTTTCGTCCCCATTTTCGACCTGGAGGTCCTCGGGATCGAGAGGCGCATATACGGACAATGCCTCGTCATAGGGGAGAAACCCCTGCTCGGCCAATCGAACATTGCGGACGCGATACATCTGCTCTTCCATCTCGGCGGGCAGGACCCCGCTCAGACCTAACAGCAGGGCCTGATAACGCTCTAAGCTCTCGTCCGCCATTTCCCTCAACATACGCTCCACGGTCTCGCGGTGGTCCGGATCCAATACCCTGATGTAGAATATCTCGTCCAGGCTGAAGAACCCGTCAGGCAGGTCCAGGAGTTCTTCTTGATTCTCGATTACGATTACTTCCGTGATGTGGAACAGGTGAAAATAAGCCAGGGCCTGGCCATCGCTGAACAGCCATTTGACGAGACGTTTTCTATCGGCCTGCTCGAGCCGGCCGAGCCAAAGGGAGCTTTTGGCCACGTCCATGCGGTCTTTCAACCAGAGTTCCATGTCCAGCAGATAGCGCCATTGGTCGGTGGAGGCCAATTGGAGTACGGGGAGGCAATCGTCGTCGCCGACTTGTTTGACAAGCCAGAAAAAGTCCTGAGGAGGGAGGCCATGAACCACCGCCGTCGGATTTTCGCTTTCCAGAATCCGGTTGACGATCTCCCGGCCGGGCAGCCCGTCAAGCGTCTTCAAAACGGGACTAAAGTCCGTTGGCACGGGTTCGAGACCGCGCGATTCGGGCTTGTCAAAATCCATTGAATTTTTCTCGGACTCAACCAATCTGCCTTTTCAACCTCGACCTTAACTTCAGCCTTAACCTGTTTTCCCCTATTTCCCCACCAATTTATCGGCATCCGTGACAAAGGCATCGTGCTGCCATTTGGGCACCGTAAAGAGCCAGGGGATCAGGCGCGCGTTCAATTCCTTTGCCTCGCGTGCCCGCGTCTCGGCGCCCTTTTTGCGATCGGACGTTTTTTCGTCGTCGGGCCCGGAAGTCTCGTCCCCGCCGACGTCCTCCGAATATTTCACTTCGATGCGCAGGATACATTTTCCGGACGCCTGACAGCCGGGACCGGGATAGATGCGATACCGCATGCCGTCAAACAGGCTGTATTCCAGTACCGGTCTTTCGGCGGGCGCCGACTTGGAAACCAGATTCATGGGGGCCACGTCCTCAAGACGCAGCGAGGCCAGGGCCCCCGCCAGCTTATCGACGACGGCGGTTGTTAAGGGTCTACCCACGGCTGGGCCTGAAAGTTTGAAATTTTCGTCTTCCCGCCCCCGCGCCAGAGCGTAATCCCGATTCGCGCCTTTATCGGACAGACACGCGATTTTCCGGACCTGGTTCGCGGGCACGCTTACCACCGTATTGTCCAGCCACGCGGCGGCATACGCATCAAAGCCTGCAAAATGGGCATCGACGAGATAAACCGTCTCATTCTCATCCAGTCGAACGTATCGGCTGTCGGGCCTGGCCCTTTCATCTTCCGGTTTGCGAGTATTCCCCAGAAGGACATCGGCCAATGGCCGGCCTTTGTCGTCCACCAGTCGCAGCCGGGTCCCCTTTTGATTCGGCATGGCTTCGGGATCATCCGGTTCCAAGAGGGTAAGTCGCTTCATTGTTTCCCTTGAGGCCTCGAACGCCCTTCCAATTTTCGCCGCCTTGAGTTCCTTTACCAGATTTGCGATTTTGGAGAAATCGGCGGGATAATCAGACCGCTCCTTCACCACCCAGCCGTCTTCGAGTCTGGTCAGGGAAACCCGTTCCCCGGGGCCCTGAAGGGTGATGGCGGCGACCTCGTTGACCGGCAGCCGGGCAAGCAGGGGCGCTCCCAGCCTTCCTCCGTCCGCTTCCGGCGCTTTGGCGCGAAGCATGAGGAGGCCGATGCCCGTCAGGATTCCCAGAATGACGGCCAGGACGGCAAGGGTTTTTAACTTCATCGTATTTTCATCCGTTTTTGCCGGTACAGGGCAAAAAAGATCCCTGCAATCGCGATCAAGAGCGGCATGAGAAACAGATTGATCGCCTTGAGCCGGTTGCCCAACGACTCGATATCGGCGCGGAGGTTTTTCCTGACCTGCTTCAGTTCACGTCTGATCGTATGCCGTTCCGCCTTGAACCGGGCGATTTCCGCCTCCTGTTCGGGGCTGACGATCAGCCGCTGGGAGTCGTCCTTCCGTTGTTCCAACTCCCTGAGTTTTCGGTTGGTGCGCTCCACTCGATCCAGGAGTTCCTTTTCCTTTGACAGCCACCGTTCCTGGGCCCGGCGTTCCAGCGCCATGACCGCGGTAAAGGGCCTCTCGAAGGCGCCGCGGGTCCTCAGCCCGATAAGGTTGTCGCTCCCCGTAAGGATCTCGCAAGCATTGGAGAGGAAATTGAGGTTGTCGTTAAATACCTTGGACATGTCAAAGCCGAGAAAGCGGCTCTTCCGGACATAAAACTCATCCGCAAGCAGGTCCGCATCGGCCACAACGATCACGGTGGCGCGTTTTTCGCTCTTTTTGAGCCCCTTCGGGCCGCCCGGCGGTTGTTCCTCGTTCTTGGCCGTGTCCTCCCCGGTGGGCGGTCCGTCGGGAAAGGCCGTCTTGAACAACCCCCGCACCCGAACCGCCAGGTTGAATTCTTTTCCGGCGGAGATGAAGTCCCGCCGGACGGCCGCGGCCCCGAAAGCGGCCTTGAAGGCATCCGTCAGGGCGGCATGTTTGCCGGACCGTACCAGGGGTTCGAATTCGTGATCGGCGTCGCCGGATTTCTCGATGGCCCCCGCCACCGGTAAGAGCATGCTTTCCAGTTTCGATGTCAACAGGTCTTCGCGGCTGAAGGCCTCTCCTCTTGCGGATATCCACATGGGGTGGTTTTCCACCTGGTTGTTCCGCCCGCGCAGCTTGGTGGCCTGATCCAGATCGGCCACGCCCTTGTCGGGGTCCCATGAAATGCCCCACGACGCAAAAAGCGCACTCATGGAAGGCCCGGATGAGCGAGCGAGGGGCTGCCGGGGCTGACTCCTGTCGGAAAGGCAGAAGGGGTCTGCGAAGACCAGGGCGTTTCCGCCGGCAAGAACATACTGATCCACGGCATACTGAAGGGCGGGGTCGATCTCCCTGGGGTGGAGAATCATCAGGAGATCCAGGCCCGGATCGATGGTTTTCGCGGCCAGGTCAACCCTTTCCACCCGGTAGGTCTTTTCAAGTTCCACTACGAAAAACCAGCGCTGCGTGGAGGGACGGCGCTCCATGGGGTTCACGGGCTGAGAATCGCCGAAAACCGGCAGGGTGCTGATAATGCCCACACGGCGCTTTTCCACGATCTGGAGTTGATGAATGATGCGCGTCATGTCGTATTCGAGAAACGTCTCCCGGGTCGGGTCCAGCACGGGGATGGCGGTTTCCCGGTCGGCGAACAGGAACACCAGGCCGCAATAAAGTCTTTCCCCGTCCGACTGCCCTATCGGCTTCAGTCCGTATTTCCGGGCCCACTCCTCCTCGTCCGAATCGGCCTTGGGGTCGTGAACTTCCACAACCACGCGGCCCCTGCCGGCGCGCTCGTATTCCGCGAGAAATTCGCGGACCCGGTTCGCGTAAATTTTAAGGCCGCCGGGAAAATTGCGGTTGCTTCGGTTCCAGAAGAACTTGACGGTTACGGGTTCGACCATTTCCGACAGGATGTTTTTTGTGCCCTCCGACAGGGAATAGACCTTGTCTTCCGTGACGTCCCAACGGATATTGGCATGGGAGACGATCCAGTTAAGTACGATGAGGATGATCATCAGGAGCAGCAGTCCCGCTGCGGAAGCAAGCCCCTTGGTGATATTCAGCCTTTTTTTCATACCGTCAGAGCCCTCACGATGCCTTGCGGTTCTGTAAAATGACGCCGGTTGCGAAAAGCATGAAGAAAATCACGGAAATATAGTAGCCCACGTCCCGGAGGTCCAGGACGCCGCGCTCCATGGACGCGAAGTGGTTCATAAAGCTGAATCCCGAGATCACGTCCACAAGCCACGGGGGGGCCCATGAGGCCATCGCATCCGTCACCGGCGGCCATCCCGCCAGCACGAGGAAAAGACAGATCGTCACGGTAAGGATGAAGCTGATGACCTGATTTCGGGTGGTGGCGGAGGTCATGCTCCCCACGCTCAAATAGGCGCCGGCCATCAGCAGGCTTCCCAGGTATCCGCAGAAAACGGCCCCCATGTCCGGGTCCCCCAGATAACACACGGTGAGCACCAGGGGAAAGGTCATCAGGAGCGCAATGCCCACAAAGAGCCAGGCGGCCAGGAACTTGCCGATGACGGCCTCGGCCAGGGTGACGGGCAGGGTGAGGAGCAGTTCAAGGGTGCCCGTTCTCCTTTCCTCCGCCCAGAGGCGCATGGCCACCGAAGGCATCAGGAATAGGAAGATCCAGGGATGCCATTGGAAAAAGGATCGAAGGTCGGCCTGTCCCATTTCATAAAACCGGCTCACATAAAAAGTGAAAAACCCGCAAAGCAGCAGAAAGAAGACAATGAAGACGTAGGCCACGGGAGAGCCGTAATAACCGGCCAATTCCCTCCTGACAATGGCGAGGGTATTTCTCGTAAATCCGCTCATGGCTCGTCCTCGCCCATGTCGTCCGTGGTCACCAGGCGGAAGACGGCATCCAGTCGGCCCTCTTCCACCTGAAACGCCTCCACCGGTCGACGTCTGTCCATAAAATAGGAAAGCACGGCTTCCCCGGGCGGGACCCCCTTTTCCTCCGGATAAACCCTGATGGTGATATGGGAATCCGTTTCTTCGAGTATCCGGGCATCCGACACCCCCCGCACGTCGATGAGGTCCCGCTTCAGGTCTTCGCCCCCAACCTTTCGAACCGTGAACCGGACGGCCCCGTGCAGGGACGACCTGGCCTTGAGTTTTTCCGGGGTGTCATCGGCCAGGATGCGTCCGCCGGCGATGATGATGGCTCTGGTGCAAATCGCGTCCACCTCTTCCAGATTGTGGGTGGACAGGATGATGGCCTTGTCCCGGGCCATCTCCCGGATCATGGCCCTGACCTCATGCTTCTGGTTGGGGTCGAGTCCGTCCGTAGGTTCGTCCATAACCAGATAGGCAGGGTCGGGAAGGATGCTCTGCGCGAAGCAGACCCGTTGCTTGAAGCCTTTTGACAGGGTGTTGACGGTCTGATGGCGGACATCCCCCAAAAAGCAGCGTTTAATGGTGTCTTCAACCCGCCGTCCCTTGTTCTTACCCCTGAATCCCCTGATCCCGGCGACAAAGTCGAGAAAACCGGTAACGGTCATGTCCGGGTACACCGGGGCGTTTTCAGGGAGATAGCCGATCATTTTCCTGGCGGGCAGAGAGTCCTCCACAATGTCGTGACCGCCCACGACGACGGTCCCCGACGTGGGTGGCAGAAAGCCTGTGATCATGCGCATGGTGGTCGATTTTCCAGCAGCATTGGGACCCAGGAATCCCAGCACTTCGCCTTTGTCGACGCTGAATGACACATCGTCCACGGCCGTGTTCAGTCCGAATATCTTGGTCAGATGTCGGGTCTCAATCATAATTCAACGCAATTTCCAAGGCTTCAAAGGCAAAACGGCACGAAGGCCGCCGGTTGAAGCGCAACCATACGGAAATCCGGTCCGGGTATCAAGCCAAAACGTACTGCCCGGATCTTTACTTAGGCGGTGGAAACAGCGAGGGTGGACCATGAGACGAGAGGCCCCTATCTTGACGAAGGAAGCGTTTTCCGAGCCTGAACTGGGCGTGGTCATGAAGTCGGCCGAATTCGATGATATGTAAATGAACCGGGGAGAAAAAATACAGGCCTGCGGCGTGACCCGTCAGGGATTGGTGCGGGCCGGGTCCAGGGCATACAGCCTGAGGGTCATCCTTCTGCCTTTGGTGTAATTGAGGCCGTGCAGGGTCTCCACGAGCGCGGCCTTTTGACCCAGGGATGCCATGGCGGCGTGGAAGTCGGGGTCGAGATCGTTGCTCACCACGGCCAGTGCGCCCGAATGCCTTGCGAGGTGTCGGGCCGCTCCCTTGGGCGTGGTGAGGCTGGTCCGGGTCCCGCAGAGAAACACGAGGCTCGGTTCGTGGTATCCGGCGGCCGCCAAAGGCGCGGCCCTGTAAGGCGGCTTGCCGGTATGCCTTTCCACGGCTTCGGCCACGGCCCGGCTCAACCACAGCTCGTTCATGGCGGGAAGGGTGTTCTGCAGGACCGGCGCCAGCATGAGCGCCGTGCCCGCCAGGGCGGCGACAACGGCGGCCATCGGGCGCTCCCGTGCAATCCTGGAAATGACAACGCAGAGGATAATAACCGCTGTTCCCGCCGGCCAGAGAGACCCCGCCTTAAAACCACCCGTAATCAGCCAGGGCAAGACAATGGAAACACCGGCGATTGCCACGGTGACAAGGGACCAGATGGCGAATCCGATCCGGGCGGCCCGTGTGTGAAGCAGGTTTTCCGGCCCGCGGGCGACGTGAATGATCGCGTTGGCCGTCAGCAGGGCCATGGCCGGATAAAGCGGCAGGAGATAATGGGGGAGTTTGGTGGGGACGATCTCGAAGACCACCCAGGCGGGGACGATCCAGGCCAGGCAGAACCGGATCTCCGGACGCAGCCGCCGGCGCCAGGCATGAAAGGCGGCCGGCAGTGTAAAGATAGACATGGGCCAGCAGGTGACGGACATCAAGAGCAGGTAGTATCCGGGGGGAAAGCCGTGGGATTCGTGGCCGGACACGATTTTCGGGAGAAGATCCCCGAGCACGCCCTCCAGCAGAAACCGGCCTTCGGTGGCCGCCTGCACGGCAATGAACCAGGGCGCGGTAATGGCCAGGGCCAGGGGGATGCCCGCGGCCGGGCGCAGGCTTTTGAGCCAGCCGGCGCGCCGGTCGGCGATGAGCAGGGCGCCTATTGTCAGGGCTGAGAAGAACGGGAGTATGGGGCCCTTGACCAGAATGCCGATCCCCTGGGCGGCCCAGAAGACCCACCATGCCGAATTTTTTCGGCGGCCTTGACTTGCGCCCGTGTATGACAGGGCAAGCGCGCCCTGCGCCGCAACGGATGCGGCGAGCAGGACCGCGTCCGTGGTGGCCAGGTGGGCCTGGGCGATGAGGAGCAGGGACCCCGCGGCCAGGGCCGCTCCCAGAAAGGCCGTGTCTCTACCGAACAGCCGGCGGCCGAAATAAAAAGTAAGAAGGACCGCGGCCACGGCCCCCAAAAGGGAGGGGATCCGGTAGGGCCAGATCCTGTTATGGCCGGCCATCCCCGTTGCAGCGGCCGATGCCGCCTGGAGCCAGTAGATCCCCACCGGCTTTTTGTGCCGGGGCCGGTCCTGAAAGCGAATCCCGACAAAGTCGTTGTCCTCCAGCATCTGCCGGGAACTCTGCGCATACCTCGACTCGTCGCGGTCGGTGGGCGGAAGGGAAAAAAGACCGGGCACGTACAGGGTGAGGCAAAACAGAATGAGAATCGGGTAGATGGTAAGGCTTTTCATATGCAAATCATAGTTGAGGGCAGCCGCCAAGGGCGATTGTCTTCGTTGGCAAGTGCATCGATATATCAACAACCGCGCTAGTCCATTTAAAAGTGATCCCAGCGTGTCACCACTTTTTTGGAGGAGGTATTTTGGCGCTTTCCTGCCCCGGTTGAGACGGACTTCGGAGACAGCCCAATACGATTCCGGACAAGAACCAGAAAACCATCGCGACTTCGTCATCGCTGAAATTGTCTTCAGTAAGACCTTGCAGCAAAAAGACGGTCGAAAGGGATAATCCCACCAAGACAATGGGTTCGCGGCCTCCGAAAAGGGATTTAGCCATGTCCCGAATCATCTTCACAAAAAGCGCCAGGAGGGCAAGTAGGCCGACAGCACCGTGTGTCACAAGATACTGCAGATAGGCGTTGTGCGCATGACATGTTGCATTGACCTGGACCCGAATTCTTTTTTCAGCCTCCAACTGAAAATTTTCTTCTCCTATCCCGAAAACGGGATGTTTCCTCACCAACTGGGCAGCCGTCTTCCAGAGCACCAGTCGGGTGCCCACGGATGTTCGGGGATCTCCCCATCCGACCTTGAGTTCAGTTAGACTTTTCCCCGAACCGGGCGTAAGTATAAATGCCGCGGAAACCAGAAAGATCAGGAGACCTGCGCCGACAACACCTTTCAATTTGAAGCGATATAAGATAATCAGGGCCAGTGTGATGGCTGTGAATATTATCGGCCCCCGCTCCAATGAGAGAATGAGGGACGCCCCCATGAACACCATGGAAGCTGCATAAAACGTTTTTTCTTTTCCTGAATTGACCAAACCTGCTGCCATCAGGCTTCCGCACAGAGTGATATACATGCTGATCACGTTTCCGTAGGTCAACAGGTGGGAATAAAACCCCCTCACATAAAAGCCTCCGATTTTTTGGCCGAAGACGACGGATGCTGCAATATCGCCTCCTAAAATGAGCCAGAAAAAAATAGTGGGGACATCGGCTTTCCTGACCAGAAACAGACCCACAAAAAGGAAGAACATGACCCAGACGCCCGAAAAGCCTCGGATCGAACGAGACGGATCGACCCCCAATAGGGTTGAAAGCAAACCGGAAAGCACAACGCCGATGACCAGCGGGGTGTAGGGCGTTTCAAACCATCGGAACGCGCCTTCCAGGATGGATTTTTTAAAGAGTATGACGATCAGCACACCCAGCAGAATCTGGGTCGCGCTGATAGATAGGGCGTGACACAAAGCCGTCAAGCATAGGAGGTGAGGCATGTTCATGACTGGCAATCAGAAATTAATGGCGCATTTCGTCGGAGCGGTTATCTTTCAATCCAGGCCCTGAACTACTATACACAGCGTCACAACAAATTGCGAATCGCTTGTTAAGATCGCCGGCGATAGAGCTATTTTGAAAGACTGTATTCTGTAAACCGCTGTGTATGTATGCGCAAGGATTTACATTACCGATCCGAAATTTCCGTGTACAAGAACAACAAGATCCTTTCATCTGTTTTGCGAATAGACATCATCCTTTTCCCCTTTGCGTTCCCGACTCGCCTTCCATGATTTCGCGAACCTCAGGAACACATAAACCGCGTCCATGGTCGCGAAAATGAATCCCCGGATGCCGTCAAGAAACCCTGCCTGAAAAAGGAATTTCTTGAGAAAGGTCAAAGGGGGCTCGAGCGTCATGCCCAGGAAAGCCCGAATTTGTCCCGCCGGATTCAAAGCCAGGATATCCGTATACGCATCAAGCCTGAGAAGGTGATCAGAAATGCTTTTATACGGGAGGTGGTTCAGCCGTCCCTTGAGGCGACCGACGGGGGGACCCGCGACTTCCAACCGCTCGTGTAGATTATGGGGCCCGCAGCCGATCCACGATGCCTTTCCCCGCCGCACCAGCCGAAGCTTCCACTCGGAGGAATCGTAATACCTGAGCCATTTTCCCAGATAGAACACCCTTCTCTTTACCCTGTAACCGTCCATGCCTTCCCGGTATTCCCCTGCCAGGAGACCCTTGATGCTCTCGCGCAGCCGC
Organism: Deltaproteobacteria bacterium; assembly: GCA_019307165.1. GTDB lineage: Bacteria > Desulfobacterota > DSM-4660 > Desulfatiglandales > Desulfatiglandaceae > JAFDKD01. The sequence continues at coordinate 10,675 of JAFDKD010000059.1, forward strand.
TCATCCAGCCATTCATCCGCATCGAGGCTCAATATCCAATCGCCGGTCGCCTTTTCAAGGGCCAGTTGTTTTTGCCCCACATAACCGAGAAACGGTTGCCTGAAAACCCGTGCGCCCGCCGCGGCTGCGATCTCGCACGTGCGGTCCCGGCTGAGGGAGTCGACCACCACGACCTCATCGGCCATGTCCGAGACGGACATGAGGCAGCG
>JAFDKD010000503.1 GCA_019307165.1 Deltaproteobacteria bacterium
GCCTCTATCCTGATGGACCTCGGTTTTCAAGAAGTTTCACAAGAGCTATGCATCTCTACCATTCCGGCTCACTCAGAACTTTAGCCGCCGGGCCTTTAGGCGGATCTCGCTTACTTCATGGTCCGCATTTCCGTTATGGCATAGCCGGAAAGCTTTGACTCCCGCGAAGCGGGATTTGCGACCGGCGCATCGAAGATCCCGCCCTCCGGTAGAGGACCAGGTTTTGTAAATGAAACAATCCGATTCCGGTCGCCGCCATATCATTTCTTTTCAGCGGGCAACGTTAATTGAAATGCGTGTCTCAGTCAACAGAAACCCCAACCCCCTGATCCACCATCAAGGCGCCATCTGCAGTGGCGGTTATAGACATCCGCCTTGGGGGCCTGTCAAAAAATTACCGGATCGAGGCTGGAAAAGTCTCTCCCATACCATCCTGTTTATTCCATCTGCAAAACCTGGTTCTCTGGGCCAGTCGAAGATCCCGTGCAGTGGGGGTCAGATTTATCTGGCTATGCCGTCCCGGAAATGATCCTCCGGAATCTCGCGGTTGAAGCGGAAAGGGTTGAAATCGCAAAATCCGGTGAGTATATTAGTTGAACGAGAGTAATTCGAATACGAATAGCAATACGAGGCGGATATATCATGACCATACACGACAAAGAGATCACGCCTGCCAATGATTCGGTCGGTGGAAAAATACCCAATCAGAAAGAGCTTGAAAAAGAACTGAGCGATTATCTTTCGAAAAAATACGGGAACCGGGTAAAGGTCGTTTCGCCTTTTGTGTTTCCGAAGAAAGAGGAGATGCCGGTGGATGACTCGGGCAAGGGCGGGGAGGGCGGTTCCGCATCGTCCTTCGATATGCTCCCCCGGGAGTTGGAAGCGTTCCTGGATAGCTTCGTCGTCAAGCAAAACGATGCGAAGGCCGTGCTGGCCACAAAGGTATGCACCCATTTCAACCGGATCAGCCACACCTCCCGATACATGCCGAAGGGCAAGAGCGCGGGTGTCGGCATGATCAAAAACAACGTGTTGATGATCGGGCCTACCGGCGTGGGAAAGACCTATATCATCAAATTGATCGCCCAGAAACTCGGCGTTCCTTTTGTCAAGGGGGATGCCACCAAGTTCAGCGAAACCGGATACGTGGGCGCCGATGTGGAGGACCTGATCAGGGACCTGGTCTATGAGGCGGATGACGACATGAAGCTGGCGGAAAACGGTATCGTCTATATCGATGAGATCGACAAGATCGCATCGTCCCGCAATATAATCGGCCACGATGTCTCCCGAACCGGCGTTCAGCGGGCCCTGCTGAAGCCGATGGAAGAAACGGACGTCGATTTGAAGGTCCCTCACGATCCCATCAGCCAGATACAGGCCATCGAGCAATACCGCAAGACGGGTAAAAGGGAAAAACGGGTGGTCAACACCCGCAATATTCTTTTCATCATGAGCGGCGCTTTTGGCGAACTGGCCGAAATTATTAAAAAGCGGCTCCAGCGCCAAGGGCTGGGCTTCGAGGCCGAAGTCATGCCCACGGAGGTGCCCTGGGAGATTTTGAAAGAGGTCACCGCGCAGGATTTGACCGAGTTCGGGTTCGAATCCGAATTTGTGGGGCGGCTGCCCGTGGTGGTGGTCTTTGACGAACTGAACAAAGACGATTTGATGGAGATTTTGAAAAACCCCAACAACCCCATTATCCTGAGCAAACGGTTGGATTTCAGGGCCTACGGAATCGAAGTCAAATTCGAGCAGGAAGCGCTCATGAAGATCGCGGAAATGGCCGCGGTGGAAAAAACCGGCGCCAGGGGCCTGGTCAGCGTCATGGAGAAGGTGCTGATCCAGTTTGAAAAACAATTGCCGTCCATGGATGTAAAGAAATTTCTGGTAACCCCCGAGGTGGTGGACCATCCGGACGCGGAGTTGGAAAAACTCATCCGGGACACGGACGGCCGGGAAAGGGAAGCGCGATACCAGCGGGCGGAGGCCGAGGAGTTCAGGAATATCAAAGCCTACATCGGGGACACGGCCGTTGACTTGCTGAAACGAACGGGATTCGAGATATATGAACGGCGGATGGATCTGATTGCCAGGCTGTACTTAAAAAACGTATCCGACATCAATACCGCGGCCGAGGATTTTATCGAGATGTACAGCCAGGTCCGACTGGAAGAAGCGTCTTTTGCCGACAAGCTCGACGTGAAACTTTCCTTTGACGAGACGGCCGTCGATGAAATCATCCTGCAGGCTATCGACACAGGCGAACCCGCGGGTGCGTTGGCAGGCAAGTTGGTAAAAAAACTGGAGTACGGCCTGAATCTCGTGAAAGACCGGGCAGGGATCGATACCTTCGCCATCGATGCGGACGCGGTTTCGGACATGGAAGGATACATCAATCGGATGATCAAGCAGTATTACCGGCATGAACAGAATCCGGATGAAGTTCATAGCTCATGATCGGAATATCCAAGCTCTATTGTGGCACGGTGGAACCCTCCGATGCGCTCCGTTACGGCAGGCGGTCCAAGGACCTCCCCTCTCACCTTCTCCAGTTTTCCATGGACAAGAAGCCGGTCGTGGTCTGGAATGTCACCCGGGCGTGCAATCTCAAATGCGTCCACTGCTACGCCCACGCCCGAAGCGGCAAGGACCACAATGAACTGACGCATGAAGAGGGGTTGTCTCTCCTGGACGACCTGGCCGCCTTCGGCGTTCCCGTCGTGCTTTTTTCCGGGGGGGAGCCGCTGGTTCGGCCCGACTTGCCCGACCTGGCGAGATATGCAGTGGAAAAGGGCATGCGGGCGGTCATTTCCACGAACGGCACGCTGATCACAGCGGAAATGGCAAGAGACCTGAAAGATATCGGACTTTCCTATGTGGGTGTGAGCCTGGACGGCATGGAGGCCGTCAACGATCGTTTCCGCGGCAAGGAGGGCGCCTTTCGGGCGGCCTTGGCGGGCATTCGGAACTGCCGGTCCGTGGGGCTCAAGGTGGGCCTTCGTTTCACCATCAACCGAATGAACGTGGCGGAAATACCGGCCATATTCGACCTGCTGGAAGCGGAGGACATACCCCGGGTCTGCTTTTATCATTTGGTATATGCGGGCCGGGGCACCTCGCTCATGGATGACGATCTGGATCATGACGGCACCCGCGGGGCGGTGGATCTGATTATGGACCGGGCCAGGGACCTGCACGAACGAGGCAAGCCCAAGGAGGTCCTGACCGTCGACAACCACGCGGACGGCCCCTATATTTACCTGCGCATGAAACGTGAGGGGCATGAGCGCGCCGGGGAGGTCATGGAACTCCTTAAAATGAACGAGGGAAACAGTTCCGGACGCGGGATTGGCTGCGTCAGCTGGGACGGAAAGGTCCATGCGGACCAGTTCTGGCGGCATGTCAGCTTAGGCGGCGTTCGGGAACGGCCTTTCAGCGAAATTTGGACCGACGTGACCAATCCACTGATGGCACGGTTGAAGGACAAGAAACGGTATGTCAAGGGCAGGTGCGCATCCTGCCGGTGGCTGGATATCTGCGCGGGCAATTTCAGGGTGCGGGCGGAAGCGGCCATTGGC
>JAFDKD010000504.1 GCA_019307165.1 Deltaproteobacteria bacterium
CGTTTTGCTCGGCATGAAGACCCCGGCACAATTCATGACGTTCTCCGGAAGGGATGTCGATCTTCTCTCTCAGACACCCGGCTGTCTCGCAGTGCTCCAGACCGGCCGGGGCCCCATTGTACCCGGTGGCAAGAATGCGCTTGTCCTTGACCAGGACGGCGCCCACGTGACGGCGGATGCAGGTACTGCGTTTGGACACCATATGGGCGATGGACATGAAATATTCGGGCCAGGAGGGTCTGGGCATAAGATACGACCTTCTATTGGTAATAATTGTGTTTGTAACAGAGCGCCTTATACGCCAAATTGCTCTGATTTCCAGTGCGAATATCCAATATCGAACAAGGACTGTCGAATCATGAAGGCATAGTTCCGTTCGGGGAAAAAGCACGCTCCCCAGTTTACGGTGGGTTTTACACTATTTCGAAATTCGTGATTCAGTGTTCGATATTCGAAAGGTAGTTCGCTTCACTCACAGTTGGAATGGTGAAATTTTGGAATATTGGGTTCTATTCACCTCATTCTCAGAACTCAGAAGTTATGGGTTTTCCCATTATTCCATTGTGCCAACATTCCAATATTCCATGTGCCGGAACTAAAAAAAATGCCGCTAAAAACCTTAGCCCTCGACCCCCTACTCACCTGCCAAATATGGGTACACGGGAAATTTCACGCACAGATCCATGACCGCCTCCCGCGCCCCGGCTATTTGACGGTCCGATTCCGGGTCTGCAAGCACCTTGCCGATCGCTTCGGCTATGGTTTCAAATTGCTCGGGGCCCATTCCCCGGGTGGTCAACGCGGGCGTCCCCAGACGTATGCCGCTGGTGATCTTCGGCCCCAGCTTGTCAAACGGGATGGTATTTTTGTTGACCACGATTCGGGCTTTGCCCAGGGCCGCCTCGGCCTGCTGCCCGGTGATGCCTCTCTCGGTCAAGTCGACCAGCATTAGATGGTTGTCCGTGCCGCCGGAAATCAAATTGAAACCGCGAGACGTCAGTCCGCGTGCCAGGGTCTTGGCGTTTAGCAGGACCTGCTCCTGATACGCGGCGAACTCGGGCTGCAGGGCCTCGCCGAAGGCCACCGCTTTGGCCGCGATCACGTGCATGAGGGGCCCGCCCTGAATCCCGGGAAAAACGGCCTTGTTCAACCGTGGCCCGTACGCCTCCTGGGCCAGGATGAGGCCGCCCCTGGGTCCCCGCAGGGTCTTGTGGGTGGTGGTGGTGACAAAATCGGCAATTCCAACGGGATTCGGATGAAGCCCCACGGCCACCAGTCCGGCGATGTGGGCCATATCCACCATCAGATAGGCCCCGACTTCAACAGCGATTTCCTTGAATTGATCGAACGGTATGCGCCGGGGATAGGCGCTTGCTCCAGCAATAATCAATTTGGGCCTGTGCTCCCTGGCAAGGGAGCGGACACGGTCCATGTCGATCCTATGGGAGTCAGGATCGACACCGTAGAAAAAGGCTTGGTAAAGCAATCCCGAAAAACTCACCGGGCTGCCGTGTGTCAGGTGCCCCCCGTGGGACAGATCCATTCCGAGAATGCCGTCGCCGGGATTCAAGAAGCCGAGATATACGGCCATGTTGGCCTGAGACCCCGAATGGGGCTGTACATTGGCAAATTCCGCCCGGAACAGCTTTCGGGCCCGCTCGATAGCCAGCCTCTCCGCTGCGTCCACGTAATCGCAGCCCCCGTAGTACCGGGCCCCGGGATAGCCCTCGGCATATTTATTGGTCATGACGCTTGCCTGGGCCTCCATGACGGCGCGGCTGGCGTAATTCTCCGAGGCGATCATGACCAGTTGATCCCTCTCTCGTTCGATTTCCGAACGAATCGATCGGTGGACCTCCGGGTCCGCTTGGTGCAACATTGAATTTTCCAAAGAAGAACCTCCCAGATTATCGGAAATCAAATACAAGAAATGGCCGGCCGGTTACGGGAGGTCCTGGAACTGAAAGTGAAACGGCAAAAAGGCGGGTTACATCATTGGATTGCTTGCGATTCCCCTCAACACCGGGCTCACGGGCATCAGCAACCCGCGTCGATCTGATCCACCCGCGTCAGATGGCGTCCTCCCTCAAAATCCGTGCTCAGAAAAAGGTCCACCATTTCAAGGGCAATTCCCACGCCGATCACGCGGCCACCCATGACCAGTATATTGGCGTCGTTGTGCAAGCGACTCATTCGGCAGGTATACAAGTTATGGCAAAGGGCCGCTCTCACCCCCTTGTGTCTGTTGGCGGCGATACTCATACCCAGCCCTGTCCCGCAGATCAAAATGCCGCGGGCATACGCCCCGCCGGCCACTGCGAGGGCCATCTGATGGGCCACCTTGGGGTAGTCGGCGGAATCGCGGCTGAACACACCCGCGTCCTCGACCCTGCCCCCGGCGCTTTTTTCCAGGTGCTCCCTGCATGCCTCTTTCAGGTCGAACCCGGCGTGATCCGATCCTATAACAATATCCATATTTCGGCTCGCGCTTGGCATTCCGTGCGATGAAACAATTATCTCACATTCCGGGAACCCTGGCCCGGTTGCCCGCTAGCTAGTGCCCATTGATAAATGAAATCAGGGCACTGTCAAGTTTCCAATTCAGAAATGTGCAATTTTTTGCAAGTTCTAGGAAATCAAGGAGCTGGGCGGAGGCGTACGATAGTACGTCGCACAACCAACTCCGCAGATTGACGCCGAAATTGCGAAAAAGGGCCATTTCTGGATGGAAACTAGCCATCGAACGCCTTGAATATCAGGCTGGCATTGGTCCCGCCGAAGCCGAAGGAATTGGACATAATGGTCCGCACATCGGCCTTTCTCGCCGTGTTGGGCACGTAGTCCAGGTCGCATTCAGGATCGGGGGTCTCGTAATTGATGGTGGGCGGAATGATCCCGTTCTTGAGCGTCAGGCAGGAAAAAACGGCCTCAACGCCGCCCGCGCCGCCCAACAGGTGCCCCGTCATGGACTTGGTCGAACTGATCGCAAGCTTGTACGCGTGGTCCCCGAAAAGGGCCTTAATGGCCTTATTTTCCGAGAGATCGTTCAGGGGCGTGGACGTCCCATGCGCATTGATGCAGTCCAGGTCTTCCGGTTTCATTCCCGCGTAATCCAGCGCCATCCTCATGCATGCGATGGCGCCTTCGCCATCGGGTTCAGGCGCCGACACGTGATAGGCGTCTCCTGACAGCCCGTAGCCGACGATTTCCGCGTAAATATCGGCGCCCCGCTCCAGTGCCTGCTCCATCTCTTCCAGAACCATAATGCCTGCGCCCTCACCCATCACGAAACCGTCGCGATTCAGATCGAACGGACGGGACGCCTTTTCAGGTTCATCATTCCTGGTTGACAGGGCGCGCATGCTGCAGAACCCGCCCAGCGCCAGCGGCGTCACCACCGCCTCCGCTCCGCCCGTAATAATAGCGTCCGAAATGCCTTCTCGAATCATTCGAAACGACTCCCCGACGGCGTGGGAACTGGCAGCGCATGCGGTCTCTATGGACATATTCGGTCCCTTTGCCCCGAATTCTATGGCGATCTGCCCCGGCACCATATTGGCGATGATTCCCGGAATAAA
>JAFDKD010000060.1 GCA_019307165.1 Deltaproteobacteria bacterium
GGCGGGGTCCTTTACGGGCCATCGGCCTATTTCTGCAAACACCCGCCACGCCAGCACACCGATGACGAGGCCCATCGCATGACCGAAGCCTTCATCAACGGCACTTATGGAGAACGGTGGTATGAAATGTCTGATGACCGAAGCCTTCATCAACGGCACTTATGGAGAACGTTGGCATGAAATGTCTGATCATAGCAGCGGGAAAAGGCAGCCGGCTGCGTCAGCGGGGTGATAGTAAGCCTCTTATACCGGTGCTTGGTGTGCCGCTAATCGAGCGGGCCATCCGCTCTGCCGTAGAGGCCGGAGTAGATGGTTTTTTTGTGGTCACCGGCTACCAAGGGGAGCGCGTTCGGGGCTTTCTGGGCAGTCTTGCCGCCCATCTCGGGGTTCCAATTACTCCTCTCTTCAATGAGGATTGGGAAAAGGAAGACGGTTTATCGGTGCTCAAAGCAAGAGAACACCTGCATGAGCCCTTCCTGCTGCTGATGTCAGACCATCTCTTTGATCCGTCCATTGCCCGCGAGATGATGTCGCACCCTCCGGATGAGGGGGAAATCATCCTTGCCGTGGATGAGGGTATCCGAAATTCCCTCGTCGACATGGAAGATGTCACCCGGGTGAAGACGGAAGACGGGAAGATACGAAACATCGGCAAGGGCCTGACAGACTTCAACGGCTTTGACACCGGCATTTTCTATTGTACCCCCGCCATATTCGAGGCGCTGGAGCATAGCACAGAGAAATATGGTGAAACCACCTTGTCCGGAGCGGTTCGTATCCTGGCTACTGTGGATCGGGCAAGAGCGTTGCACATCAGCGGTCGTTTCTGGATCGATGTGGACGACCCCGCAGCCTTTGGTCGGGCGGAGAAGGCGCTCCTAGACCGTCTGAGAAGCAAGCCTAACGATGGGCCCGTGGCGCGGTACCTCAACCGGCCCTTGTCGGTGAAGATTTCCCGCCGCCTTGTGAAGTATCCGGTCACCCCCAACCAGATATCCCTGTTTTCGTTCCTCTGCTCCATGCTGGGTGCAGGCCTGTTCGCTTTTGGCGGTTATCCGGGCCTGTTGATGGGCGGCCTGCTGGCACAGTTTGCCTCGGTCCTTGACGGCTGCGATGGTGAAGTGGCACGGCTCAAGTTTCAGAGGAGTGTTTACGGTGGCTGGTTCGATGCGGTTTTGGACCGTTACGCAGATGCCTTTCTCCTATTTGGCCTCACATGGCACGCATTATCAGCAAACCCGGGGCCTTTAATGCTATTCATTGGATTTCTGGCAATCATCGGTTCCTTTATGTTGAGCTATACGGCAGACAAATACGACCGTCTCATGAGCGACAGGATCATTCATGGTAATGTATTCCGCCTGGGCCGCGATGTCCGTGTCTTTCTTATATTCATTGGTGCCATATTCAATCAAGTTCCTTTGACGCTGTCTCTGATTGCCCTCGTAATGAACATTGAAACCATACGCCGCGTCATCGTCTGCCGGGACCATGGATAGCGTAGAGTGCACGAAACAGAAGGCCAGGGCCATCATTGCCGTCTCCAAAGTGCCGGAAGACCCTCTCCATGCCGAAAATACTCTCGACTGGTTACTGAGGCTCAAACCTGATGCAGATGAGGCCTTGAAAATAGCCGCGCTCGGACATGATATCGAGCGTGCCCTTGAGACACGTAAAGTAAAGCGGGTCGATTTCCCTGACTATGACGCCTTCAAGGCTGCCCATGCACGAAACAGCGCAGAAATTCTCAGGGAAATAACGGAAGCTTGTGGAGTGCCGCAGGGGATGGCCAGCGAAGTGTACTGGCTGGTCTGCCGGCACGAGACCGGGGGTGACCCTCGCTCGGACCTCATTAAGCACGCCGATGGCATTTCTTATTTTCATGTCAACATGCCTTTATATTTTCAACGGGAAGGATGGGAGGAAACCAAACGCCGCTGCATCTGGGGTTTTGGTAGGCTTTCGGTACGGGCGAAAAAGATTGTTGAGAACATAATATACCCAGACGAGACCCTAACGAAGCTTTTACAGGAGGCGATACGGGAGTCCCAACCCAAAGATTAGGCGGCCTAACATCCCCTCAGAGCCTGCAATCTCCCCTGGTGGCCGGGCGGCCTAGCACGGTGGTGGGTTGAAGAAAAGAGAGGCATACTGAAGATCTGCCCGGAGTTACCCTTGAATCTGAAACGGAAGCCTCTCCATTTCCCTCCGAAAATCCCTTCACATTGGGTCTGTGCCTCCTGCTTCTATGCCTCCATACTTATCAAGGCCTGAATAACCTGAGGTTGCCAGACCATAGCTGCGATTACAATGTGATTTCGGATGGTTGGCTATATGGTATACATAACCTGATTTTTTCTTGACTTTACCGTGCGATGGCCGTTTTACTATAGATGATTATCCTTTCAATCGTTAACCTCCAATCAGGAGGTTTCCTCATGAACGAGCCCCTCAAGATGTGCAAGCCTTAGCCCTGGTAGGATTTTGGAAATCTGCCACGGGCCGTCCTCTAATGCCAATAAAGCCAAATCCATTGTAAGGCGGGTTCGGATTAAAAACCGGAAAACAGGCGTTCGGAGCCTCTTTTTGAGGGAGGTTGTCGCATAATTCAGAAATAAACCTGTGGAAAAGCGTTTAGCATCCGCCCTTCAGGAAAAGGAGGTTGCCATGGAAATGCATCTCGAAGAAAAGGAGCCATCTCTGCTTCGCAGGGTCGTTAAAAACCGGCTGGAAGAACTTCGGCAGGAAGTTCGACACGACAAAAATTCCGAGAGCCGCGCGTATTTGAAGCACAAGGAAAACATACTTAACCACATCCTTGCGAAATTTCCGGAACTGGACGAAAAGGCCCACGTGAAAGGCTATATCGTCCCCGACAAATGAATATCCGACTTCTGCATTTTACCAAAGTCCCGCGAAGACCTCTATGAATTGGCTTGATCCCTGTGTAAGCCGATTCCGCTCCTAGAGGTTTACGACGATGGGACGTTTTTTGTTCCTCCACATAATTCTCGAACCGGGTATATTTGCGAATATAGGTTAGAGGGACGGTTTTCGTGGGCCCGTTCCGGTGCTTGGCCACGATGATCTAGGCCTTTTCCCGGTTCTTAGCTGTCCTCCCGTAGGCCTCGGGCCGGTAGATGAACATGATGGTGTCCGCATCCTGCTCGATGCTTCCCGATTCCCTGAGGTCGGTCAGTTCCGGCTCCTTGTTGCCCCTTGCCTCCACTTTGCGATGTGCCAGGAGATGGGAATGGATTATTGGCTTGGCAAGACGCAGGAGGCTTTGGCAGTCCTGTAGAATCAGACAACTTTTTCCCATATCTTGTGGTTCCCGCCGATCGGTCAAGACCTACGTATTACTGCTATATACCCCTATTTTGCCTGTCGAGGCGAGCGGCTTGGATATCCAGATCTATCATGTATCATGCCCCCGGTCGGCCTTTAAAAAAGGCGGCCCTGACTCCATCGGAGATCAGCACGGTACCCCACGCCATGACGGCGCCGGCCAGGAAAGAAAGGCTCACGAAAACAACGCTCTTAGGGCCGGACGGGACCCCATCCGTTCCCTCACTCATCTGCTTCATCAACAGAAACAGGTCGTCACTGATCAGGCTGCGGTGAATTTCGGAAGGTCCGGGCCAGAACTGAAACAGCAGCAGGGTGCCAAGTTCCAGAAAGTCTCCGGTCAGGCTGATAATCGGGGCCAGGGCGATGGGCAGGAAAAAGGCGAACAGAAAGCTGTTTTTCCTGCGGGCGCCCATCTCCAGTCCCGAAAACCCGCAAAAAGAAAGCAGAAAGGGGAAGTAGACCAGCAGCCCGTACGCCCAGTCGGACCCATGGGTGTCGAAACCGCTCAATCTGCCGGCGTAATCGCTCCCGGAAACAACAAAGGAAAAGATGTGAGAAAGTACACCGCCGCCATATATGGCCTTGATTTCCAGCTTGGACACGTCGCCGCCGGCAATCAGGCACCCGGCGGCGTGGAGCAGTTCGTGAATGGGTACGTATATCCACCATCCGATAACGATGCCCGCAAAAAGAAACACCATGCTCTTGATTGCATTTTCCGTTTCTAGGACCTGAAGATAGAACCGGATGAAATTTTTGGCAGGTCGAATGATAAACATTTTCCCTCTATATATCCATAAATCTGCCCGGCGAAAGCGGGCCGACATCCATACGGTCGGTTCGGCCGTCCAATATCAGGTCCGAAGCAATACGTCCGACCGCGGGGCTGGTCTCTATACCGCATCCACCCTGGCCGGCAAGCCAGAAAAAACCTTTCAGTTCCGGGTCTTCCCCCACCACCAGGGCCTGGTCCGGGGCGAACGTCCTCAGGCCCGCCCATTTGTTGGTGACGGCCTTCGGGACCAACCGGGGCGCCAATTGCTTCAAACGCTCGATGGTCAATGCGATGGTCAACTCGTCGGGCCGAGCGTCGCAGGGCGCCATGGGCGCTTCATCCATGGGGCTCGCCATCAGCCCGCCCGATTCGGGAGAGAAGTAGAGGTCATGGCTCAGGTCAGCGGTCAACGGCCAGTCCGATACTTCCAGTCCCTCCGGTGGATCAAAGGTGATGATGGTCCGGCGCTTGGGCGTGAGCGATACGGATGAGGACCCCGCCATGGCCCTGATTTTTCCGGCCCAGGCCCCGGCCGCGTTAACCACCCGCCCGGCTCGGTACTCGCCATGTTCAGCGGTGAGGCCGACGCACTTCCCCTGTTCCACGATTATGCCCTTGACTTCTTCGCCAAGACTGAGCCGGGCCCCGGCCCGCCGGGCGTGACGCAGATAGCTCCACAGCAGTTCGTGCACATCCAGGTGGCCGTCCATTGGCAGGTGAAGGGCGCCGCTTGAATTTTCAGGGAGAAGGACCGGTACCAACGACACGGCCTCTGAAGGTGACAGCAATCCCACGTCGGCCCCGCCCTGCTTTAATACGGGCACGGCCCTGCGGGCCTGCTCCCACAACTCTCCCTGAAAAAGAACCAGAATGCCGTTTTGGTGAAGAATGGGGTTTTCGCAAAAACCCTCGGGCGGGTTCCTGAGGAAGCCGGCGCTCATGAGCTTCAGCCGGAGGACCGTGGGTATGAGATCCATTTCCACCAGGACGGCGGCCGATCGCCCTGTTGAGTGGTAGGCGGGTTGATCTTCCCTTTCGAGAATGAGAATATCGGTCATTCCCCGTTTGGCGAGGAAATAGGCCAGGGAGGCGCCCGCAATGCCGCAGCCGATGATAATCGCGTCGAATTGGGACGCTCTATTCATCTTTCTACCAATTTCTCAACCGGCAACCCGTAACTCGCAACCCGCAACTCTACTTCGGTATCCACTGCTTAATCAGTGCATCGAGCCGCCCGTTTTTCCTGATGGTCTCAATGTAGGCGTTGGCCGATGAGATCAACTCCGGGGAGTCCTTGCGAAGCCCCCATGCATATGCGTATTCCTGGAGGAAGGTCCTGGACGGAATCAGACCCTTGGCTTCGTTTTCTGCCGCAAGCATATAAATGACCGGGGCATCGTGGATAAAAATGTCAATTAATCCGTACTGAAGGTCGCTGGCTGACTTGGCGGGATTCATATAGGGCACCAGCCTGAGCTTGGGCAGATTGTCGCGGACCCACTTTTCAGCCACGGTCCCCTTTTCGACGCCGATGTTCAAGTAATACTCCTCTTCTAAAAGAGATCCTTCCCACCCTTCCCTGAAACGGCGTCGATCTTCGCTGCGGAACAGGGCCAACAAGCCGGTTTTATAATAGGCATCAGAGAAGGCGAACCGGTACCGCCGGCCCTGGGTGATGGACATGCCGGACATGATGATATCGATTCGTTTGTTCTGCAGGCGGTTGATGAGTTCGCCCCAGGGAATTTCGATGAAACGCACCTCTTTGCCGAGATGGGCGGCCAGTCCACGCGCCAGATCGGCTTCGAGGCCGGCGACTTCAACGCCCTGCTTGAAGATGATGGGCGGGGTGTTGGGCGAAACACCCACTTTCAGTACGTTTTCATCGGTCTTGGTATGTTGGACCGGCAAGGGTTTTCTTTGAGCGGTTTCGCATGAACAAAAAACCAAAGCAACCGCCAGCACGACTGCGGGCATCCGGCGCATGAGTCCCGCCCAGTCAAATTTCCTGTCCATTTGTCCTCCCACAATGTTCATCCGTTTAATTCCATCTGCAAACCTGGTGCGTTGTGCCAGGTCAGCGTTTTCCGGGTATGCCGACCCGGAGATGCGGACCGTGGCTTCGCCAGGTTGAGGTTTAGGTTGAGGTTGAGAGAAGGCTTCGCTGCGCTTCGCCAGGTTGAGGCCAAGGTTAAGGTTGAGAGAAGGCTTCGCTACGCTTCGCCAGGCTGAGATCGAGAGAATGAATTGTACATTCTGTGAACCCTTGCTCAACCTTAGCCTTAACCTTAACCTTAACCTTTTTTTTCCTCAACCTTAGCCTTAACCTCAGCCTATTTGTCCGGGCCCCCTGGGCGGGCCTAAAAGCCGGGCCTGCCGCGGCGTAGCCGCCCTATAGTGAAGCCGGGTCACTCATGGTCATACCATTTGTGTGGCGCATTCTAATATGTTGACCGCGAATAATCAACCGCGCAGGAAGCGCATCACGATCTGCTTGGCGATGAGGGGCGCGTTTCCGCCGGCGCGGTTGTTGACGATTACCCTGGGTTTCCCTCCTTTTTCGATCAATTCATGCATGAGCGCGGCCGTCTCGCTGACCATGGACGGATTCATCATGCCGTCCACCATCCTGTTGAAGGGGTGGGCTTTCGCATAGGCGTCCTCGTAGCGGACACCCCTGGGCGTCATGAGCCGGATGATGGTGTGCTTTTCCCGGTTAAGGGTTCGCCCGCCCGACAGGGCGAACTGTCTGGAAAGCGGCGGAAGCCAGGTCCAGTGAGAAAGGACCTGGCCCACCCCGTGTCTTTCCAGGACATGAAACAGGGGCGCCTTCAGGAAGGCATCGGTTCGAAGCTCCATGTGATAGCGCCCGTCCCCGGGCACGGTTGAAAAGAAGGCGTCCAATTCGGAAGCCAGTTCCGCAACGGGAATGCGCTCATTTTTTCTCTGATATTCCTGTTCGAAAACCAGGCCGCCGATTCGATCGCCCAGCAGTTGGACGGCCGGTTCGTAGAACTGCCGGGTGAATGTTTCGGGATCGAGATAGAGGGGGTTTTCCACGAAGGCCCCGCCTCGAAACAGCTTTCGAGCGAATACCACCTGGGGGACTTTCAGGATGAACCGGTCGTCGGCTTTCAGGTGTTTGCCGTAGGCCCGAAGCGCATGAAAGTTCCGGGTCGCTTCGCCGGCTTTATCCAACAGGGGCGCGTAAAAAGTGAAGTCAATTTCAAGTATTCGGAAGTGCCGGAAGTATTCCTCCACGCTTTCCACGGGCAGGACTTCCTCGGTGAAGCGCCTGCCGCCGACGGTCTTGGCCCTGCGGGTGATGTTGGCGGCGTAACGGCCGGGCGAGTAGATCTGCCCGAGCCAGCCCGCATAACGGTCGCCGGCCGTGCCAATGGCGACTGCGGGATGGAGATCGCGGAAATCAAAGTGGTCGAGGTCTAAAGGCATCGAATTTTCCCTCGCAGGCTGTCGGAAAATAGCTATTTGTCCTACTTGTGGCCAAAACCGTTGCGGCGCAGGGCACAAGGCACAAAGCGCAGGGCACAGGGTCGGAGATTAGAAGCTGTCTCCTGGCTTACCAGGGTCCGCCCGTTTTCGAGTTCCAATTTTCAATTTTCAATCTTCAATGTTCAATTCAAAGGCCGGTCTTTTCCAGCCTTTGCAGCTTGTTTTCGATACGCGCGATTTCCTCTTCCAGTTCCTCGATGATCTGGAGCTGGTGGGGGCGGATGGAGTGGGCCGGAAGGGCGGCTTCACGGTCTTCAAGTTTCGCCTTTAAATGCGCCAGGCGGGACTTGGCCGCATCTATTTCAGCGCCCACTGTCTTTTCGGCCCTTCGGATTTCCTTTACGAACTTCCGCACTCTGGAGAAATCCTTATTGAATCGAACGGGCCGTCCATCTGCATCGGGCGCGTTGGTTAAGGTGCAGCTGTCCGCGCCGGCCGGCAGGGTTTTCAGGGTCGCGTCATAGACATTTTCGGGCGAGAGCCCTCCCGCGAGGATGACCGGAATCCCGCTGTTGTCGATCAGGTCCGCGGCCAGGGCCCAGTCCTGGGGCCGGCCGGTAATGCCGATGTGGCCGTCCACGGGTTCCTTTCCGAGCCACGTATCGGTCAGAAAAAAATCGCTGACAGGTTCAAGCGTAGCGGCAATTGCCAGGGTCGGGAAATCGTGTGACAGGCGCTCAGGCGGAATGGGAATGGAGCGGATGATGCCGATTTCCGGGAAACGTTCCTTTATCCCGGACTGAATCGCCGCGAGCCGTTCCATGTCCATGAGGGTGCGGTCCGCATGAACGAGGCTTTCGCAGAAATGGATGTAATGCGGTTCGTAATAGTCCAGGACGTTATACAGGACTTCGGGCTCGTTAAAGAGCGGGATGAGGCTGTTTTTTGCGGCAGATCCCGCCGTGGCCCGCATCACGTCCTTCAGGGTGGGCTGCCGCCACGCCGTATTCGAGGCGAGGATGCTTCCCAGGTGATCCACGCCCAATTCGATGCACGTCTCGGCTTCCCGCTGTGTTTGAATTTCGTATATTTGTGCGATCATTTTAGGGACAGTAAATTTATAATTTAGAAATTAGAACTTGGAATTGAGATACGTTCCTGGTGCTTAGTTCTTAGTTCCTGGTGGCTGGTTCTTTTGCATGGTTCAGAAATTCTTCTGCCCTCTCATTTTTCCTCTCGCCAAGATCGCCAAGAACGCTAAGAGGGCAAAACCTTTTTTAAAAATGTTTTTCTTTGCGGCCTTCGCGACCTTTGCGAGATAAATCTTTTGTCGATTGAAGATTGAAAATTGCGAGGCATTTTCGGTTGACTTGCCATATTCAGTTGGCATTGTTTTTTCTGACATCTGACATCTGACATCTGACATCTGACATCTGACATCTGACATCTGACATCTGACATCTGACACCTAACGCCGCACTGCTTCCACGCCTCCGTTTTCGACCCAGCCCCGCTTGTTTTCCGACACGCGGATGAGGCCCCAGCCGTCCTCCAGGCGTTCCAGCTGTACGATAGTCCCCGCATGCAGCTTGAAGAGCGCCGTGTTCCCGGCGTCCGGACCTGCGCGCACGTTGATCTCGTTTTCAAGTACGACGGCACGGGCGTCGGTGCCCGCCTGATACCACTTGAGCCCGAAGGATGCCCCCGCGATCGCCCAGAGGATGAGCAGGATCACGGTCAGGTAGTACGTCCATTCGGTTTTGGAGATCAGTCTTACAATCAGAATGCCCCAGAAAAGGCCGTTCATGACGACAAATGCCCAGAAAAGCTCCACCAGGTTGAGGGCGTCGAGCCAGAAAAGGGCCGAACCGACCGGGCCGCGCGATTCGGGCACCCGATCCTGGACCCGGTCCCGGGCGTAGTTGAGATTGAAGTTGAGGTCCGCATCCCTCGGTATGTAGAGCCGCGCCCGTTCGTAGTTGAGGATGGCCGGCCCCAGCCGGTTGAGCCTGAAGTGGGCGTTTCCCATATTGTAGTAAAGATGGCCGTTTTTAAATCCGGCCTGAAGCAGGGTCGTATAGCCCTCAAGCGCTTCCAGGTATCTGCCCTCCTTGTAGGCCTGATTGGCGTGGAAGAACTGCTCGTCTTCCGGGGCCTGCCCGCCCGTCGTCCATGCCGCCACCGGGAAAAGCAGTATGGCGGCCAGCAACGTCATGGTAATGGCGCGTTTCACCGGATCTCCCATTCGATTTGTCTGATCAGATCGGACATATCCTCCCCCGGTCGGCAGGCATCCTCGCCCCGGCCCGTGTAGACGCGGTCTTCCAACTCCCGCAGCCGGCTTGCGAGGGCCGCGGCCGTGTCTTTTGTCACGCCTGCGGATTGAAGGATATCCGCCGCTTCGCCCGGGGTCAAAGACCCTAAGGTCATGCCGAACCGGTCGTTCAGATACATCCGCAC
>JAFDKD010000505.1 GCA_019307165.1 Deltaproteobacteria bacterium
CCACGGTGCGCAGCACGGGGGGGGCGTCACGCCGCGCCGAGGCCGACTGGCCGGGTCCCAGCATCAGACTGCCGGCCTCGTTGGTGGCGGAGACGCGACCTTCAAACACGGTCAGGACGGCTTCATCAGGGCCGACGCGCATCACGAACTCGGTGCCCTCCACGGCGCCGTTGACAAACGGGGTAATGATTTTCAGGCTCCTCTTCATGCGGCTGAAGAAATGAACCGCGCCCATGAACAATTCGATGATGGATGTCCGCCCGGCTTCGATGCCGGAAAAGGTGAGCGTCGCATGTTGATCCAGCCGCAGCGTGGATTCGTTGCACAGAACTACGGCCACACGGCTTCTCTTATGGGTTCGGATCATGTCTCCCGGTCCGAGGGTGTCGTTGATCCTCACCGGCACCCATACCGTGCCGTCCGCTGCTTTTTTAGACACCGTTCCTTGCACGGAAACCACTTTTGCTACCCACTGATCGCAGGGTTCCTCCGCGCGGGATATGCCCGGACAGAAATCAATCATCAAAAAGAGAAGTAAGACGAAGAACGCATGCTGAAACCGATAAGAACTCATGATCTCTTTCCCCCTTTACACTACTTCCGGTCCAGGTAAACGACGCCGTTCCAGTCATCCCCGGGAGGATTTTTGAGCAATTTACGGCAATGCTTTACATAAAACGCTGCAGGACCGTATATGCCGTGCGAGTTGCGGCACGATTCAAAACTTCTGATCGCTTCTTTCCATTTCCGGGTCAGGTAAAGCTCGCGGGCCCGGAAAAAGACTTTGGTGAGATCCTCCTGACGCCCGGTTACGTCCTCTTTTTTGCAGACGAGTTCGTGTACAATTGTCGGTTTGGTCTTGCCGACCATGACGAACTGGCCGAGCTCGCGGGTAATGAACTCATCCAACTGGAAGATGGCATCTCCGGATACGAGCACCCTTGTTCCCACCTGCTTGTTGAGTCCTTCCATTCGTGAGGCCGTATTCACGATGTCTCCCATGGCGCGGTACTGGTAGTGATCCATGGCCCACACGTCACCGAGATAGATGAAACCCGCATGGAGGCCGATGCGGGTCGGCATCCATATCATCTGGGACGACTTATTGAACCGCTCGACCGCATCCGCGATTTCCACGGCAGCCGTGCAGGCCAGCCTCCGGATGCCGCTGTCGGGGCGGGCTGCGACCCAGAGGGCCAGTATGCCGTCCCCTTGAATCTCCAGCACGAGGCCGTCATGCTTCCCTACCGGCTCAAAAATCACCTTGAAGTATCGGCTCATGAATTGGCTAAGCGATGCAGGATCCATCTCTTCGGAGACTTCCGTGTACCTTTCGGCGTCCGTAAACAAGCACACGCCGTATGCGACTTGACTACTTGTTCGGTTTCTGGAGAGGTCTTTCAGAATGCGGTCGGCCAGCTTGTCTGGCAGGTAGACGCCGAAGGCCTTGCGAATGACGTCACGCTCTCTGGACGTACTTGTGTATTTCCACAATACGCTGCCGAAGAAAGCCAGGGGCGCCTGAAATGCGAGCGGAACCACGAGCGGATACCATATTGCCGCCACTTTGAAGTGATAGCCTGCGCCGAAGACATAAGCGGTGATGAGGGCCGAAACGCCCAGTGCCGAAACGTAAGTGGGCAACCGGAGGCATGCAAACCCCAGTGCGGTCCCCCAGGCAAAGACCAACAGAAAAGCGAGGGGCAGGGAAACCGGTTTTACGGGCGTGTCCTTCAGAAGATTGGCAAAGGCCGTGGCGGCGATTTCCACGCCGCTGATATCCACCCCGGTTTCCAACGAAAACACGGTATGGAACCCGTCCTTCTGCTCCGGGCGGAGTCTTTCCGACAACCCCACAAAAACCGCTTTTCCCCTGAGATCCGGGAATTTCCGATTTGGTGTGGCCCCTTCCCCGCTCTCCAGGACGCGATGGTATGAGATGGTTGATATGGTTCCCGGGGGGCCGTAGTAATTCAGGTAGCGGCTGTGTCCGTCGGCATACATGCTGATCAGGGCGTGAAGCAGATGGTATCTACCCGGTGCCGAAACCGCCAATCCTGATGTATCGAGGACTTTCCTCATTCGAACAGGGAGGTTGGGGTCTCTCTGAAAGAGGTAGATGGTATTGCGAATATGCGATGACACGCCCTCTGAAAGGATTCCCTTCACATTTCGGGGGAGCATCTCGGCCTTTTCCGGGCTTACGGCCCGCAGCAGCCCGATAAATGATTCATAGGAATGCAGCGCAAAGACCTGGAAGGCAACGGCGGGCATCGTGGGCGCGTCTCCGGCGCCTTTCTTGATGGTCCAGAACTGACTGACTTTGACCGGGACCTTGGGGATGGGGAACGGAGCAAGGGCCAAGGCGGATCGGGCAAGAACGGGGGAGGGATTTACCAGGTTCTCAATGTTGAATTCTCCCAGGGGCTTGCCCCCTTTGTCGGAGAGAGAAACCAGGTCCCGCTTGATGCACTGGCAGAGGATTACGTTGCCGGCCCTGGCAATGGCTTCCGCAAAACCGTCGTCCTGGGCCTGTGAGCCGTTTTTTCCAAAGAGGATATCGAAGGCGATAACCGACGCGCCGGCGCGTCCGAGTTTATCGGTCAGCCGGGCATGAATGGATCGGGGCCACAGATTCGGCGCCTCGGGCAGCTTCAGGGCGTCGGCCGATACCCTGTCCATGGTGACGACGACAACCTCCGCCGGAGGTTGAATCGGTCCCCTGATCCGGAAGAGGAGTCCGAGCCCGTAATCCTCTTCCAGATTGTGCGACAGCGGTATGAGAGCGATCCCCAGCAGCCCGACCAGCACGGCTGCGAACGGTGCCTTGGCGGACGATAACATGACCTTATTCCCCAATCGCTTGCTTCTTCAGACAAGCAGGCGGGCAGGTCTTCCATGTTAAGGTTGACAATCGTCCGGGTTACGCCGACCCCTCTACGTTTCAGAGCGAAAGGCAGTGCATGGAGCGCGAAAGGACGCACTCTCATGACCATCCATAAAGAAACGGTCCGGGTCGTTGCCTTAATGTGCCTCGATTTAGTGTGAGCGGATTTTTCCGGCCAATAGAGCCTGTTCAGAACTGAACTCGAAAACAAAGGGTAGCGCAGGCGGAGAGAGAGTTTCTTTCGCGAAAGGAACGCATCAGGAAAACGAATTTGTGTTGTTGTTAATCGGCATAATTGACCATTTTCAGCGAAATGTCAAGCGGCATCCGCAAAATCGGTAGAGAGCGCCCATATATGTCGTTACTGGGAATCGTTTGAGCGGTTCACGATTCCACGAGGGTGAGGGCAGCCGCCTAATGGCACACGTACAAATCCCCCTTGAGCATACCGTAGATTTCACCGTCCGACCTGTAGAGGGCCGATGTGTCATGATATTTTCCACCCGCGGCTGATTCGGCCACCACACC
Organism: Deltaproteobacteria bacterium; assembly: GCA_019307165.1. GTDB lineage: Bacteria > Desulfobacterota > DSM-4660 > Desulfatiglandales > Desulfatiglandaceae > JAFDKD01. The sequence goes on from JAFDKD010000505.1 coordinate 3,416, forward strand.
CATCAGTTTCATGAGACCCTGCTTCCACCACGGCCTGCATGCCTCCGACAGTATGCGTTCAATGGCCTCAACGGCTTCCTTATGCCGGTCTTTGGAAATGAACGCCCGAACCGCGGGGGTGCAGAAATAGCGAAGGGTCTCGGGGCGGGTCCGGTGGCTGCCGCGGTTCGAGGCCAGTTCCAGCAAAGCGTGATCGGAATCGTCCTGCGTGTCCACGACCAGCAGGTCGTAGGTGGTCTGCAGGATGAGTTGAGCGGCGCTCCCGGTGTCAGCGACCGTTTCGAAGGCGCATTCAGAGCATCGTTCCTCCATCATCCGCTGAATCACAGGAAGGAACGCACCATCTTTGTCGATCCCCAGTA
>JAFDKD010000506.1 GCA_019307165.1 Deltaproteobacteria bacterium
GGGGGCGCCTGCATGGTTCATATCTACATGTGGGCGGGCATGTCCCTGTTTGCCCTTGATTTTTCGATTCTTCCCATCGCCGCCACCGTTATCGGCGGCGGGGGTACGCTGGTGGGACCGGTACTGGGATGCCTGATACTGGTCCCCATATCGGAACTGCTCCGCGCCTTCGGCACGTTGCGTATCGTGTTCTACGCCCTTATTCTGGTGGCCTTCATCGTTTTTCGAAGCGAAGGGATCATGGTCTACGGGCAGCGGAAATATCATCAGTTCGAAAGGTGGGTCAAGGTATGAACCCCGGTCCGATCCTTCAGGTGAGAGACGTAACCAAGACGTTCGGCGGCATCCGGGCCATGAACCGCGTCAGCTTTGACGTGAAGGAAGGAGAAATCCTGGGAGTTATCGGCCCCAACGGCTCGGGAAAGACCACCCTGATCAACTGCATCACGGGCTTCATCAAAATGAGTTCGGGAAAAGTCTTTTTCAGGGGCAGGGATATCAGCGGGAGGCCTCCCCATAAAATTGCGGACATGGGCATCACCCGGACATTTCAAATCATGCGGCCCTATTACAGCCTTCCCGCTTACAAGAACCTGGTGATCCCGCTTTTTTCCCCGCGGGCCAGGCGGACCGGCGGTTGGCGGGGAGGCGGCAAGCAGGGCGACCGAAACACCGTGGGTATCGATATCCTTGAAGAGATCGGTTTCGAGCGGGATTCCTTTGTGCCTTATAAATTGGCCTCCAGTCTGCCCACGGGATACCTGAAACGGCTGGAATTGGCGCGCTGCCTGGCCTTGAAACCGGAAATGATCCTGTGCGACGAGGTCTTCTCGGGTTTGAGCATGAGCGAGATCGCGAGCATGGTCCCGCTTATCGAGCGGCTGCAGATGGAGGGTATCACCCTGGTTATGATCGAGCATCGGCTGCGCGAACTGTTCCAGGTGGCCAACAGAGTGATGGTGCTCAACTTCGGCGAAAAACTGATGGAAGGCACGGCTGAAGAGGTGATGTCGGACGAAAAGGTGAAGGAGGCCTACTTCGGGTCGCAGGAAGTCGAGGAGGGCATGAGGTAGGCTTGAGGCAGCCGACTTGATGGTCTTTTATGAAAACATGCTGGCCCTCAACAACATCTGCATCCGATGCGCCGAACGGGAGATTGTGGGCGTATTCGGGGCCAACAGCGCGGGCAAGTCAACCCTGATGTACACCCTTTCCGGCATCATGGAGGACATCCGAAGGAAAGAGGCCATGGCCGGCGGCGAGCGGATTACCGTCATGGGCCGGATTCGATTTCTGGGCATGGATATCTCCGGGATGAAACCCAGCCGCCGCGCCAGGATCGGGATCATCCTGTGCCCTGAAAGACGGCGGATTTTCAAGGAAAGCAGCGTCCTTGAAAACCTCCGTATAGGGGCGTACCTGGCCTCGCCCGCCAAAGCTAAAGAGACGCTCGATTATGTTTTCGGGATGTTTCCGGCCCTTGTCCACCTGAAAAAACGGATCGGGGGGTTTTTGAGCGGGGGCGAACAGCAAATGCTGGCCATCGGCCGCGCCCTCATGGCCCAACCCAAGCTGCTGCTGCTGGATGAACCGCTATTGGGACTGAGTCCTCTGATGCAATCCGTCCTGGTAAAGGCCACCAGGGAGATCCGCGATGAGAAAGGGGTCTCGATTATCGTGACGGAACAATATGCCAGGCCGGTGCTGCCCATTGTGGATTATGCGTTTATTCTGGAAAACGGGGCCGCGGTTATGGAAGGGAGCGGAGAGGACGTAATCAACAACCCGGATGTGCGGTCGGCCTACTTCGGCATTTAATTGCTCATTTCTGATCCGAACAGGACGTGAACATGATCCAAGACCCGTTGGAAAACGAACTCACGATTACGCGGTTCCGCAAAATGGCCGAACGGTACCCGGACCGCACCGCGGTCATCTATCTGGGTGAGCGCTATTCCTTTGCCGGGCTGCGGGACTTGAGCGACCGGTTTGCCGGGGCACTGACGGATATGGGGGTGAAAAAAGGCGACCGGGTCATGATCTATATCTCCAACTGTGTCCAGTGGGTGATCGCGTTTTTGGGGATCCAGCGGATGGGGGCCGCCATTGTGCCGGTTTCTCCCATTTACACCTCCTTTGAGATCGAATACATGGTCAACGATTCGGGTGCTGAAACCATCATCTGCCTGGACACCAATTTTTGCTATGTCAAGGAGGTGTTTCCACGAACCGGACTGAAGCGGGCCATTGTGACCAACCTGGCCGACATGCTGCCGTTCTGGAAACGGGGCCTGGGCGTGCTGTTTGACAAGATACCCAAAGGAAAGGTGGATCGCGACGATCAGGTCCATGCGTTTAAATCGCTTCTGGCGCATGCGCCGCTTACCGAGTCGCCGGATATGGATCCATGGAAGGACCTCTCCTATATCCTTTATACAGGCGGGACCACCGGCTTTCCCAAGGGCGTTCCGGGAAATCATATCGGCATGACCTCGTACGTAAACGACGTCACGGACGATGTAGCAGGCGATTTTTTGAAAGAGGGAGAAGATGTCTACATCGCCATCAATCCGCTTTTTCATATCATGGCGCTGGGGCTGTTCATGGCTCTGGGACTCAACAAGGGCAACACGACCGTGCTCATGCCCGTGCCCCAGGTGGATGCCGCACTGGCGGTCATCCAACGCTACCGGGTCCGATGGCTTCTGGGGGTCCCGGCCCTGTACCGGATGATCCTGGAGAACGACCGGCTTGACCGATACGATTTGAGTACGCTGACCTATTGTTACTGCGGCGGCGACGTGCTGCCCCTCGAGGTTTTCAAGCGCTGGAAAGAAATGTTCGATGTGCCCATCTACCAGGTCTATGGTTCCACCGAGGCGGGCCACGTGACCTACAGCCGAATCGACCGCGAGCCCAAGCCGACCACGATCGGCCTGCCTCTGAAAAGCCGGGAGTGCATGGTGGTGAATCCCGAAACCCTGGAGCCGGTCCCTGAGGGGGAAATCGGCGAGCTTCTGGTCACTTCGCCCTATACCCTAAAGGCCTACTGGAACAAACCGGAAGAGACGGCCAGGTCATACGTGGAGCGTGACGGAAAAGTCTATTACCGGATGAGCGACTTTGTCACGATGGACCCGGACGGTGAGCTGGTTTACGTGGAGCGGTCGGCGGATATTATCAAGCACAAGGGATACCGTGTGTCGGCATCGGAGGTGGAGGCGGTGCTTCAGGATCATCCCACCGTGGTCGGCGCCTGCGTGGTGGGCGTACCCGATCGCAAGGTGGGAGAGCGCATCAAGGCCATAGTCGTATTGAAGGAAGATGCCCGCGGGGTGGGGGGTGTCGAACTCATGAAATGGTGTCGGGAACGGCTGGCCGCTTACAAGGTGCCCGGTTATGTCGAATTCCGGGATATGCTGCCCAAATCCAAGGTGGGAAAACTCCTGAGACGCGAGATCCGGGACGAGGAAAGGCGCCGGATCGACAAGGGGAAGTAAAGAAGACAGATGACAGAAGGCGGAAGGCAGAGGACGGAGGGCGTATTTTTTAAAGAGAATATCGAATAAAGAA
>JAFDKD010000507.1 GCA_019307165.1 Deltaproteobacteria bacterium
AGGGAGTTTCCCGAAACGAATTCATCGCCTGAGCGCAGCAAAGCCATGCAGGCATTGGAAACCGCCGCCATGCCCGAGGACATGACCACCGCGCCCGCCCCTCCCTCCAGTTCGGTCAGTTTTTCCTCCAGCACGCGGTTAGTGGGGTTGGTGAGCCTCATGTAGATGTGGTCCCCGGTCTTTCCCGCAAATGTCCGACTCAGGTTCTCCGCGGTGGGGTGCAGGTGGGAGACCGTCTGAAAAATAGGGACCAGGGTGGATCCCTCCCAGCTCCCGGGGGTCTGTCCCGCGTGAATCACACGGGTATGAAACCGGTACGCCTCTTTTTCCGTCATGTTGCGCCCTCCTCCAAGTGTCAAAACGTCTTGTGGCCCATAAAAAAACCCGAACCACGCAATTTGTTCCGCAAACTCCCGCACGTATTCCTCATTCAGTCCGGCAATCCCCCATAAGAGGACAGCCGGACGTTACATACACATGCAGCAACAGAAATGAGGGTGTGAGAAGTTCGCCATCGCGTGTTTCGGGATTGTAATCCTGATTATTCTTCTATGTATTTAAAAATATGGAGGTTCTTTGAGCGGCAATGTCAGCCATAACCGGCCTGCAATGAGGGCCCTGCACCGCTATGTTGACATCTGTACCACAATGTGGTATATCTGTCAACAGAAAAATTCATATGCAAAAAATTATTATTAAAATTGCCCTGCATTTTCAGGAGAGGGGGCTTCATGAATTTTCTTCATAGCTTTGTAAGTAAGAGAGGTGCAATCCAGGCCGCCCTTGCGGCGACCCTGATGCTCCTTTTCTTTGGATGCGGTCCTGATACGGATGCAGTGCTGGTGGACTTTTCCAAAACCACGAAAGCCGAAACGGCGAAGCCGGAGTCCCCTTCCGAGGAAACCTTGCGGGTGGCCGTGGGCGCCATGATATCGCCCAAGGAAACGTTCACAGGCTACCGGGAATTTCTCAATTATATTGGTGCCGAGATCGGTCGCTCCGTGGATCTCGTTCAGAGGAAAACCTACCAGGAAGTCAATTCGCTCTTGAAAGAGGGCCGGATCGACCTCGCTTTCGTCTGTTCGGGGCCTTACGCCATGGGAAAAGAGGAGTATGGGCTCGAAATCCTGGCCACCCCCGAGGTGCGTGGAAGCCATTTCTATCAGGCATACCTTATCGTCAACAAGGAAAGCGGCATCGACAGCCTTGAAAGCCTGAGAGGCCGGACCTTCGCTTTTACGGACCCCGATTCCAATACGGGTCGGCTGGTTCCTGCGTACTGGCTCTACGAAATTGACGAGCGGCCGGAGACCTTTTTCAGGAAGACTGTGTATACTTACAGCCACGACAACTCCATCCTGGCTGTCTCTAAGGGTCTGGTGGACGGGGCGTCGGTGGACGGGCTCATCTGGGAATACTATCATCGTCAGAGCCCCGCCTTTAATGAAAAAACCCGGATCATCAGGAAATCCGATAACTATGGGATTCCCCCTCTGGTGGTCCATAAGAGCGTCTCCCCTGTCTTCAGAGAACAGATACGTCATGTGCTCCTAACCATGCATCTGGCGCCTGAAGGGCAAAGAATATTGAAAGAACTCATGATTGATCGGTTCATCATTCCCAATGAGCAGTGGTATGCCCGGATCCGTGAGATGTCCCGGGAATTGGCATCCGAGAGGTAAGTCTGTCATGCGGTTCAGAAGTCTTAAGAGCAAGTTGCTTCTTTCCGTTTCCCTCATGGTGATCGTCAGCGGCATTGTCATCTCCCTTCTGGCGACCCAGCGTTACAGCAGCAGTCTGCAGGAAACCATGGCCGTCCAGGCGGAAAACCTGGCCCATGCCACCGCCCTCGAGGCCACGGACAAGATCCTCATCAATGATCTCGTGGCCCTGCAGAAGATGTTGGATCACCAGCTCAGAAGCCAGGAGAACGTGTCCTATGTCTTTATCCAAAGGGACGGTGAGATTCTTGCCCACACATTTAAGAAAGGGCTTCCCTCCGGCTTGGCTGAAGCCAATCGCCTGAGCGACGCTCATCGCTCCCATCTCAGGAAAATTGTGTCCGCTCAAAGGGTACACTACCTGGACATTGCATGGCCCATTTTTGAAGGGAAGGCCGGCGTCCTGCGAATGGGGTTCTATGAGCGGCTTTACCGGCAGAAAATGGGAAAGCTCTGGCTCCAGATGGGCGCCATCACTTTGGGGGTATTTGTAACGGCCGTTTTTATCACCCTCCTTTTCGTCAAACGCATCACACGACCATTGGCAGAACTGACCAGGGCGACACAGAAAATCGACGGGGGCGAGCTGGGCGTTCGTGTTCAGATTGGGGGTGCGGATGAAGTAGGAAAGCTGGCGGCGTCATTCAATACCATGGTGGGCCGCATGGAGGACTACACGAAGCGGTTGGAAGAGCAGACCCTCGATCTTGAGCGAGCCCATCACCAGACCCGGACCTCTTGCAGTATAGTCCGGGAGATTGGCGCCTTAAGGGGTTTGGAGGAAATAGGGGCCCATCTCCTCGCGAGATTCAATCGGATCTTAAAATGCCACAATATGCGACTGATACTATTCAGCGACACCAGAGATCTGCTCTTCTCCCTTGCATTGAAAGGCGCAGAGGTCTGCAAAGACCCAGGGGAAATTCAAAAGGCTTTCTCTATCGTAACGGGGATTTCAAAAACCAAATTCACCGCCGATATGCCGTTCGGTCCGCCCCTTGTTTCCGAGGCGTTTCAAGCTGGAAAACGGCAGGCCATTCTTCCTCTCTTGAGCGAAAATCAGGCGTTTGGCGCCCTGGTGCTGGCCTGCCCGGGGCAATGTGATTGCAGTACCGATGACATTGATGCCGCCGGTATGATTCTGAATCAGGCCGCCGGTGTCATCAAGAGGGCGGTGACCGAGGAGGAGGAAGTTCATGACTTACAGCGCCGCTTGGAAACCCAGGCGGAATTTCATGGTCTTGTGGGAAAAGATCCGAAGATGCAGGTGATCTACAGGCTGATTGAGGACATCGCCCCTACGGACGCAACCGTGCTAATACAGGGAGAGAGCGGTACCGGCAAGGAGCTGGTCGCAAACGCCATTCACGAAAAGAGTTCCAGAAAGGGAAGGCCTTTCATCGTGATCAATTGTTCGGCCTATCCGGATACCCTTCTGGAGAGCGAGCTTTTCGGCCATGAGAAAGGCGCATTCACAGGCGCCATAAGACAGAAAGCAGGGCGTTTTGAGCAGGCCGACGGGGGGACCGTTTTCCTGGACGAAATCGGGGAGATCCCCCCCTCCGCTCAGATCAAGCTGCTCCGGGTCCTTCAAAGTCATCAATTTGAGAGGCTGGGCGGTGAGCATATCCTGACAGTGGATGTCCGGATCATCTCCGCCACCAATAAAGACCTCCTTACCGAGGTCAAAAACGGACGCTTTCGTGAGGATCTCTTCTATCGTATCAACGTCATCCCCGTGAATATGCCTCCGTTGAGAGACCGCCTGAACGACATCCCACTGCTGGCGCGTCATTTTGCGCGCCGTTTTGCCCGCGAACAGGACAAGAAAATCAAAGGCGTCAGCGAAG
>JAFDKD010000508.1 GCA_019307165.1 Deltaproteobacteria bacterium
GTTAGGCGTATTTATATGCCGCCGAAGATCGGTTGATCATTGCCTGTCTCATTGGTGGGATGTAAAATCCCACCCTACGGCGATTTGTGTGGGTAATTGATTGAAATCGATTACAACCACGACGACGAGCACGAATGTCGCCATTTTCACGAAGTTTCCTGCTCGATTAGACTGCCCGCCCCTCAGGCCAGACGCGGCGCTGACACCTGACACCTAAAATGCTTCCAACCTAAAGCAAAGCGATCCCTTGCCGCGGCGTAGCTGCTCTTTACTTAAGTCCGGCTTCCTTGTAATACTTCAGCGCGCCCTTGTGGATCGGCACGGAAAGACCTTCCAACATATCCTGCTTGTTAAGGGCCGCAAAGGCGGGATGCAGTTTCTTAAACGATTCCAGATTTTCGAATACCTCTTTGGCGATCGCGTATACCACCGCTTCAGGGACTTTGGATGAGGTGACGAGGGTCGCTTTCACGCCGAAGGTCGAAACATCCGCTTTGTTGACGGCGCCCGGGTAGGAACGAATCGGTACGGCAGCGCCGGCATAGTATGGAAATTGGGCCGTTAGCTTGTCGACATTGGGGATGGCAATGAATCTGACTTTGCGTTTACCGGCGGTGGCCTCTTTGATGGCGCCGCTGGGATGACCGACCGTATAAAAAAAGGCATCGATGCGGCCGTCCTGAAGGAGGCCGGGGGCCTCGGCCGCCTTTACCCCTTCGGCCATCAAATCCTTTTTATAATCCATGCCGTTGGCCCAAAAGGCATCAATGGCGTTCTGACGTTGACCGGAACCGGGATTACCGATGTTCACGCGTTTTCCTTTGAGGTCGGCAAAGGTGTCGATACCCGAATCGACCGCCGCAACCAGGGTGACTGATTCCGGGTGGATGCTGAATACGGCTCGCAGGTCCTTTTGGGGACCCTTATTCGCCCATTCCGCCACGCCTGTCATGGCCTGATACTGCCGGTCGGATTGGACGATGCCGAAGTCCAGATCGCCGGTCATCACCGCGTTGACATTGAACACGGAGCCGCCGGTCGATTCGACGGTGCAGCGAATACCGTATGCCTTGCGTTTTTTATTGACGATCCTGGCAATGGCCCCGCCGGTCGGGTAGTACACGCCCGTGAGCCCGCCGGTGCCGATGGTGACGAACGTGGTTCCGGCCTGAACCGGCTCGGACCCGAGACCCAAGAGAACGAAAACGGAAAAGACCAGGGCGACGCAGCATGATAAAACGATTTTCATTTTATAACTCCTTTTCATATTTCATCGAAGGCCTGTCGTAGCCATCACGGGCGCGGGAGGTTTCGATTTACCTTGCAGGCCAGGGGCACGCCTTTTCTGAGGGAACCGAAGCACGTCATGCACTCCTCGCATAGGAGGATGTCGCTCTCCTTTCCCGCAAGAATCTTGCCTGCCGCGTCGGGATCGGCAATCATCTGGCGCCCTATGGCCACCACATCCATCTGCGAATTCCGAACCGATTCGGCTGCCGCGGCGCCGTCTCCCAGTTTGCCCACACCGATCACGGGAAGGCCGGTTGCCTCCTTGATTGCTGAGACAAGCGGTGCATTCGCCCCGGCAGGCTCTTCTTTGGGAAAGGCGGAAGCGGGAACAAGAAACTGTCGGCCGTCCGCTTCCAGCCACGCGCCCTGGGAAATCAACGACACGTCCAGGGCATCGACACCCGCATCGGCCAGAATTTTCCCGACCAGGACGGCATCCTTCTTCGTCTGCCCGCCTTCCACATTCTCCACTGCATTGAGGCGGAAGAGAACGGGATAGTCGCTTCCGACCCTTTCCCTTGCCGCCTTGACCACTTCAAGCGCAAAGGTGGTCCTGGCCCGCGCGTCGCCCCCGTAACGGTCATTGCGCTGATTGGTAAGCGGAGACAAGAACTGACTGATCAAATAGAGATGGGCCCCATGGATCTCCACCCCGTCAAATCCGGCATCTGCGGCCCGGCCTGCGGCAGCCGTAAAATCGGAAACCATGCCCTCGATCTGTTCCGGGGTCATGGCAAAAGGCGTCACATCCGGCCTGAAGGCAAATCCTGAGGGTGAAGCCCCAATCATTTCCCCTTCGCCGGGAATACAGCGGGCGCCCGCGTGGTTGATCTGGACAATGGCCGCGGCCCCCGATTTTTTGATGGTATCGGCAAGGCGCGCCATACCGGGCACCTGACCGTCCTCCCAGAGCCCCAGGCTGCCCGGGACGATGCGGCCGTCGCGCCGCACCGCTGCGGCCTCTACAATGACCAGGCCCACATCCCTGGAGCGCTCCCTGTAAAACTGCAGGTTCGCCTCTGTAACCAGCCCTTCGGGGCCGGCGTAGTTTGTCGTCAACGGCGGCAGAGCGAGTCGATTCTTGAACCGCATTCCCTTGATTGTCATGTCATCTCGCAGCGTGACCATTCATTCCCCTCCTTCGTCATTTATCCGAGCCTAAGAACGGTTATCGGCCGTCTCCAGGGTTTCCGGGTCTCACGCCCGATGAAATGTCTTACGATATTCCATCGGGCGCAGGCCGGTTTGTTTATGAAACACCTTGCGAAACGGACTGCTGTCTTCATAACCCACCTGCCAGGTAATTTCATCAAAAGAAAGTGCCCCGCCTTCAAGCAGAAAAATGCCGGTCTTATGACCGGCCCCACCCTTATCTCAACCGCCGCCACCGCTCCGGTGGCGGCGGCGGCAGTGCGATTACCGGCAGTCAAATCATGAGTGAGACTCCTCCCGCAGAGCCCCGCTTCGCGGGTCCCCGCCTTTTAGGCGGGATTTCCGCTTCGCTACGTCCGGCATCAGGATGCCACCTCGAAGGGGGCTCGGATTTCAACCTATGAATCAAACTGAAGTCGAATACAACCGAAGTCGTTTTTTTTTAAACGATCAGATGCAATACGTACTCTGTCATTCCCGCGCAGGCGGGAATCCAGTCAGAATATAGAACCTGGGTCCCCGCTTGCGCGAGGACGGTGCCTGGGTCCCCGCCTGCGCGGGGATGACGCAAAGGGAGTTTGAACCGGAATATAAAACAAATTACTTGGACCTCCGTTTCGGCATACCTTCAAACACATATCATTTATTCGAGGCGTCGCGTAAACATTATAACCTCAAACCAACTGATACACGTGATTCTTTTCTCCCCGGATCGGTAGAACCTATCCGGGTCCTCCCTGTCGGGCCGAAGCCTTGGCGTAGGACGGCACCAAAGGTGGAGGGTCTATTTGTTACTGAAGCTTCTGCTTTCAAGGTTTTACCGACCTATATCCGGTGATGCCGCTGCAAAACGAAACGACCCGGTGATTTCGCCTATCAATAATCCCTTTTCATCTGTCAAGAACGCCTTCTCGATCTCCTTATTATCCAGGTGGTTGAGCATCTTCAACCCCCGTTGCTCCAGAAATGACGCGGCCTCACCTTCTTTTATGCCGAATTTGAACGGCTCGCCGGAACGATGCTTTTCCCATGTTTCGGCAAATTGCTTGACGCCGTAATAATCATCAATATTTTCTTCTGAAATCGATATCGCGTAGTCGAATGCGATAACAGTTTCATTTGGTCCGCTCTATTCCCTCCATGTCACTCCTGGAAACAACTCCATCCTGATTGATCAACCGCTTCTTACTCACGGTCGTGAGTTGATCGGCCATGGCTTTGGCCTTTTTCCCCTTGAATGTAACATATGTTTCGCTTGGATAGAGTTTCCCCACACTGCTTGTCAGGGGCACTACCTGAACCCTATTGAGAAATTGAGTTGCGGCATTGTTGCTTATAATAACGGCCGGCCGTTTTTTTCGGATTTCACCGCCTGCAGACGGGTCGAAATTGATCCACCACACATCACCCCGTTTCATTGCTCACATCTCCGAACGTCGCTTCAGCCCATTCATGAGCCTCGGATTCACGGACCTCATCAGCCGCCATTTCTTTATAGGCGCTATAAAGTTCGTCTTTAATAACATGGGGCCGCACCAGGTCTTCAATGAAGCGACTGATTTTACGTGGCCCAATCACTTCGCGTAAACCCTCATAGACCTCTTCATCTATCGTCACGGTAAGTTTCTTTTGCATAACCAATGCCTCCTCAAGCGTTACACGTATTATACACGTATAGAAACACCGGCGTCAAGTGAATGAGTTTGATATTTTCGGGATAAGGATGAAGGAAAGGTGTTTTTGACTTAAAAATGCTTTTCGAGAGAAGACGGCGGGCATCAGTAAAGATCCGGGCCCATAGGACCCGGCTTTTAGGCCGCCCCCATAGGGGGCCGTGCAATGTCCAAGTCCTGTAAGTGATGCACCCATTAGGTGTCGGGTGTCAGGTGTCAGGAAAGGATTTGTTTTAAGCA
>JAFDKD010000061.1 GCA_019307165.1 Deltaproteobacteria bacterium
CTCATGCGGAAAAAATAATTGGCCTCGCGGATGGTGACGGGGGCCGTCTGGTGATCGGGGCACTTGCCGTCCACCAGTTCCCGATCCGTGTAGAATCGCTCGCAGCCGGTGCAATACCGGCCTTCATATTCGCTGAAATAAATGTCCCCGTTCCGGTTGACCCGATCCAAAATGGTGCGGACCGTCTCCTGATGATGGGCGTCCGTGGTCCGGATAAAGTCGTTGTTGGTGATATTGAGCCGGGGCCAGAGGTCCCGAAACAACTGGCTGATGCGGTCAACGTAAGCCTTGGGCGTTTCGCCCGATGCCTCCGCAGCGGCGACGATCTTGTCGCCGTGTTCATCCGTCCCGGTCAGGAAATATGTTTCGCAGCCGCTGATCCGGTGATACCGGTTCATGGTGTCCGCCACAATGGTGGAATAGGCGTGCCCGATGTGAGGCTCGGCGTTCACATAGTAGATGGGTGTCGTGATGTAGAATCGCTTGGTCAACGGCTTAATGGTTAACTCCTTTTTTCTTGAAAGGACCGGCTTTAATGATGTCGGACGGCCGGATTTCAGCCTCTTCGCCCGAGTCCAGAGAGACGGTCACATTTTCCCTTAGCACGTTCTGGCGTACCACCTTGCCCTCTCCCTGCCGGGTCACCACCCGCTTCCCGATTTTGGGAAGGGTCTTCTTGATTTTTTCATAATAGCCGTGTTCGTAACCCAGGCAGCACATGAGCCTGCCGCACATCCCGGATATCTTTCCCGGGTTGAGAGAGAGAAACTGCTCTTTGGCCATTTTAATGGTGACGGGCGCGAAATTATTCATATAGGTGGCACAGCACAGGGGGCGGCCGCATATGCCGAGCCCGCCCACCATCTTCGCCTGATGGCGGACGCCGATCTGCCGCATCTCTATGCGGGTCCGGAACTGCCGAACCAGGTCCTTGACCAGCGCCCGAAAGTCCACCCTGCCGTCCGCCGTAAAATAGACCACGATCTTGCTCCCGTCAAAGCGCCTCTCCACGGCAACCAGGCACATGGGGAGCGAGCGGTCCTTTATTCTCCGGTAGCAGAAGCTGTAGACGTCGTCCTCCACCCGACAGCTCTTCTCGTACTGATCCACTTCATCGGCGGTGGCGAGTCGAAACACCTTTTTCAGGGAGCGTTCCGCGGCGCTCTGGGGCGCATTTTTGGCTTCGGTGCACACACAGCCCACGGCCGGCCCCTTTTCCGTGATAACCATCACCTTGTCGCCCTTGCTCAGCACAAAGTGCCCGGAGTCAAAGTCATAGACTTTTCCCTGATTTCTGAATTGAATACCGACTATCCGATTCATAAAAACATCGACCTCGTCAAGGTCGTTCCTCCGTACCGACCAACCGCCTTAACCTCAGCGCGGTATCGGCCATGACCAGCTTCGGGTTTCTCAGAATGCGCAGGTCCCGGTCCGCCCGGTCCAATGCATCGACGCTTTCAACCAAATTTTTTATTATATATGTTTCCACCACGCTTTTCAACCGGCGAGAAAAATCCATATTGATCAGGAGGTTTTCGGGCCCCTCCGCCTTGCACAACATCAAGTCCCGGTACCAACTCCGCCATGTGCTTACCAGGTCCAGTATACCGGGCTCGGTGCCGCCGGCGCTGAAGCCGCCTGTCTTTTCCCCAGCGGCAAGACCCAGGGCCATATCCACGGCTTCGATGTTCGAGAGTGCAGGGAGTTTTGTCACGCCCAGCAGCCATTTTTCCCGCTTTTCCAAAAAGTCGCCCCCCTGCATGAGAAGGGCGCGCCCCAGACTGCCGCCCGAAATCCGGCCCAGCACCTCGGCCTTTTCCGGGTCTTCCCCTTTCTCCCCGGTCAACCAATGGGCAATATCGCCGGTCGACAGCGGCTGGAAAGAGACCCGTTGACAGCGGGAGACCGTCGTGGGCAGCAGATCGAGGGGTTCGGTGGCGTTGAGGATAATGACATTGGCGGGAGGGGGTTCTTCCAGCGTCTTCAGAAACGAATTGGCCGCCTCGCCGGTCATGGTCTCCGCCTGCCTGAACACGCATACGCGATATTTGCCTACCGCCGGGGCAAAGCCCAGCATCCGGTTGAATTCCCTGACCTGATCGATCTTAATGTTCTTCCCTTCGGGTTCGATAACCAGAAAATCGGGGAACCGTCCACCGGCGATCTGGCGGCACGCCGGGCATTGGCCGCAACCCTCGTGGTCCCGGGGCTCGCCGCAGTTGAGCGCCATGGCCATGGCCATGGCCATGGTGGTCTTGCCCACGCCCGGCATCCCGGTAAACAGGTACGCGTGGGGGATTTTTTTGCCGGCCAGGACCTTTTTCAGGAACTGCTTCGGTTTTTCCTGCCCCAGTATGTGAGAAAAACCCGCCAAAACGGATCAACTCCCCTTCCCCGGCAAGAACGGCTTCAGGCGCTCGAATATGCGGTCGGCGAGCAGGTCCTCGCTCATGGCCCCGTCCACCACGATGAATCGGCCCGGTTCCTCGCGGGCCAGGGCAAGGTATCCTTCCCTGACGGCCTCGTGAAATGCCGTCTTTTCCCTTTCAAACCTGTCCTGCCCTTTCTCGCTGGATGTCTCGTTCCGGCTGAGGGCCCGCCCGAGACCGACATGGACCGGGCAGTCCAGGAGAAGGGTGATATCCGGCCGGGCGCCGTCCGACGCCCGCTCGTTAAGAAGCCCGATCAACTCCGGGTCCAGGCCCCTGGCGACACCCTGGTACACGGTGGTTGCATCGAAGTAGCGGTCGCACACCACCCACGCTCCCCTTTTCAGGGCCGGGCCGATCACCTCGGCCACATGCTGAGCCCTGTCCGCTTCGTAAAGCAGCAGTTCGGCCAGGGGCGACAGGTCGCGGTTCCGTGCGTCAAGGAGGATCTTCCGGATGCCCTGCCCCACCCGGGTCCCCCCCGGTTCCAAGGTGAGCAGCGCCGGAATACCCGTCGCTTTCAGCCGTACCACGAGCCTTGAGGCCTGTGTGGACTTGCCGCAACCTTCTATACCCTCCAGTGTGATAAACACATTGACTCCTGATTGTTCATGTCCCGTCAATGGCGCAGTATAGAGAAAACATCACCTTCGTTCAAGGAACAAAGCACGACTTAAACCTGCCGTCTATCTGAGCATCGGCGTTTCGTGCTGCGCTTCGCGATTAGAGGTTAGACCCGGCTTCGCTAAGGGGCAGCTACGCCGCGGCAGTCAGGTGTCAGCGCCGCCTCCGGTCTGGGGGACGGCCCCGCCCAAGGACGGCGGGATCTCCGCTCCGCTCCGACAAGTCTGATCATGGAAAAAACGTTCCCTTGATCCCCATAAGCTTCCATCCAGCTTCCCCCTTTACAAAGGGGGGAGCGTGCAAAGCAACCCGCAACCCTGAACCTTTGAACTCTACGAAGTTACACAAGAGGTGTCAGGAAAACAATGTCAACTGAATTTGGTTATATCAATACTTGGAGTTACACTGCCGGCACCTGACGAAGATCCCGCCGTTGTTGGGCGGGGAACACTGGAACCTGAAACTATTATTTCCCCCCGTCCCATTGTTCCCTGCTTTCCGACCTTGCTTTTCTTTGTTTAAATCCTGCTTTTCCTGTTATCCTGTCAAAAATTCTTTTCTCTTTTTTTTGGAACTATAAGGAGGACCGTCTTCATGGAATCCGTATGGTATGACAGCGCAATAGAACTGGCGAAAAAAATCCGTTCCCGGGATCTCTCCCCCGTTGAACTCGTGGAAGCGACCCTCGGACGCATTGAGGCCGTCAACCCGAAAATCAACGCCATTGTGGCACTCAGGGCAGAGGAGGCCCTGGCCGAGGCCAAGGCCCTGGCCGAACGAATGGCTGCGGGCGAAGATGCGGGCCCGCTTGCCGGGATACCCTTTGCCGTCAAGGACCTGGAGGATACGGCGGGCATGGTCACCAGCTTCGGTTCGGTCCCCTTCAAGGACAATCTGGTTAAAAACGATTCCGTTCAAGTCGGCCGCCTCAAGCGGGCCGGCGCCATCGTGGTGGGAAAGACCAACAGCCCGGAGTTCGGGTTCACGGGATTTCCCAAAAACCGGCTATACGGCGTCACACGCAATCCTTGGAATTTGGATCGCACGCCGGGCGGGTCCAGCGGAGGCGCCGCCGCCGCGGTGGCCGCCGGCATGGTGCCGCTGGCCACGGGATCGGATGCGGGGGGTTCCATCCGCATACCGGCCAGCTATTCGGGGTGTTTCGGTTTCAAGCCCACGTACGGCCGCATCCACCTGGGGCCCTTTGACCCGCTCACGACCACCCGGACCTGGACCCTCGGGCCCCTGACCCGGACCGTCTCCGATGCGGCCCTTTATATGGATGTGGCGTGCGGGTATCATCCCGCGGACCCCGATTCCCTGCCCCGGCCGGAGGTATCGTACCTCGGCACGCTGGACCGGATGCTCCCCCCGTTAAAAATCGGGTTCAGCACGGACCTGGGTTATGCCCGGGTGCAGCGTGATGTTGCCGCGATCGGTGAAGACGCGCTCAAGACCTTCGAGGAAATGGGACACCGCGTAGAGTTATGGGACGGGCAACTGCCCGAGGTGAGCAAGGCGTGGTCCGAGTTGATGGGCGTGGAACTTTACGGGCAGCTTTATGACAATCTGGAACAGGTTCGGTCCCAGCTGGGGCGCTCGATGATGGCGGCCGTGGATCATGCCCGGGACCTGCCCGCGGAAGAACACGTATTTAATCTGAAACTCCGGACGGCCCTCAACCGGGCGCTTCTGTCATTTTTCGACACATACGACCTCCTGATCACCCCGACCATGCCCACCGAGGCCTTCGGGGCCGAAGGGCCGCCTCCGACGGAAATCGACGGGCATCCCATTCCGATTCTCCTGGCCGTGGCATTCACCTATCCCTTCAACCTGTCCGGGCACCCGGCCGCGACGGTCCGCGCAGGGCTGACCGAATCCGGGCTTCCCGCGGGACTTCAGATCGTGGGCCCCAGGCACAGGGACGACCTGGTGCTGCGGGTCGCCCATGCGTTTGAACAGGCCCGGCCCTGGAACGATCATTGGCCGGAACTCTGATTTTAAATGACAGCGATAACCTAATACAGCTCCCGACCATGCGTGAAGCGGGATGTCACGCAAACTCGTCTTTCCACAAGCCGGCCAGGAACTTATTCCAGGGTAGGGTCAGGATATCATTCGTACGGGCGCTTACCGGGTCCTGACTGACCAGAACGAAATGCTGAAATACGCCTTCCTCTCTTAAATACGTCAAACCTTTTAAATCGTTTCGCGTGACTCTTTTGGATGCTTTCACCTCTATCGCTGTCTTGGCGCCCAAAAGGAAGTCCACTTCGTGACCGTTTTTCGATCTCCAGTACGCAAGAGGAAGTTTTTTTCGCCTGTAACTCAGGTATGCCCGCAATTCCATGGCGATAAATTGTTCGAAGCTTTTTCCGTACAGGTCGGAATTGCGATCCAGCGATTCGGTCCCGGCCAGCATGTGCGTCACGCCGGGGTCAAAGAAATAAAATTTCCCGGTCTTGATGGCCTTACGCTTTTTGGATGCCGTCCATGCGGGCAGCAGAAAGCCGACAAGGGTATCCTCAAGGATGCCGACATACTCCGTAACTGTTGAGGGCGGCACCTGGCAGTCATTGGCGAGCTTGGTGAAATTGATCATTTCGCCGTTGGCCAGCGCGATGCTCCTGAGAAAACGCGAAAAGGGGGGAAGACGCCTTATCAACCCCTCTGCCATAATTTCTTCTTTAAGATACGTATTCACATATGCGTCAAGTTCTTCTTCCGGGTAATTGCTCAGGTATACGGCGGGCATACCCCCATATCTCAGGTAGCGGTCCAAATCGAAATCGGGGATCTCTCGATAAATAAGCGGAAACATTCGGGCATCCCAGACACGGCCTGCCAGGAGGTTGGCTTTGCCCCTTCGAAGCTTTCGCGCGCTTGAACCCGTGAGTAAAAATGTGATGCCTCGGGTTTCGATGAGTCGATGAACTTCATTGAGAAGTTCCGGAATGCGCTGAATTTCGTCAATAACGACGATATCGGTAGGCGCAGCGGCAATGAGGGCCGCTAACTCGTTCGGATTGGCGGATAAGTCCAGGAAATAACGGGAATCGAGAAGATCGATGACCGTCGCTGTTTTCGCCAGTTGTTGACGGATGAGGGTGGTTTTGCCTGTGGCGCGCGGTCCGAATAGGAAAAAGGATTTCTTTTCCAGCAAGGGCGCGAGCTGCAGTTGCCGTTCGATTTCCATACAGCATCTCTATTGTGGATTATCTGGATAATTCATATTTTAAACGCTAATCAGGACGATTTCAAGGAAAATCCGTGTATGGGAAAAACGGGTTGTTTAGATGCGGCGCGCTTTTTCTCCCTTCATCCGAAAAAACCACCGCCGCTGATGTTTGAGCAGACTTTTTCCTGCAGCCCCACTCCGGTTTCCATCCTGGCGATGTCTTTGAACATCTTGTCACCTCACATCGAAGCCATATTGCCGTCATTCGCCCTTCAAAAACAACCTTTTCTTGCGAAGGTGAAGATATGTGGAGAAAGTGAATGCTCGCCACAGGCTGCCCGCAGAACAAGCCGCGGGGAGACCTGTTTGCCGGGGTAAGATTTTTCCCGGGCCGAGACCAAAAAGGTCGAACCGGCGGAAAAAAAGAGGCGGGCCAAAGCCCGCCTTTTTTTGTCGTCTCACAGCACACTCCGGATGAGCGTACTTAAAGCCGTCCCTACTGAACGGTGGCGCACACCTCCTCGATGGCGGCCGCCATGGCCTCGTCCTCCCTGCGGATGTCCTCCAGGGTCTTGGGCTTGACCGAAGCCGGTTTCTCCTCCAGCCCGTACTTCCATTTCAGGAATTTCTCTCCGGTCGTGGGATAAATGGCGTAGATGAGCAGGTCGAAGTCATCCTTGGCCAGGTCGCCCACCTTGGCCCGGGCCGCATCCAGCTCGGGCTCCAGATAATCGGCCGCGCGGCCGGTGACGGGCGTTTCCCCCCGCTTGTAACCCTTGAGGACCTTTTTCTGAACCTCCGGGTCCACGGATGTAGGCGTTTTCCCGTACAGACCGAATACCAGGTCTTTCACTTCATTGGTAACCATCTTATATTTGCCGAACAGGACATTCAGCACGGCCTGGACGCCCACGATCTGAGAGGTGGGCGTCACCAGGGGCGGTGTGCCCAGTTCTTTTCGCGTCACGGCCACTTCCGCGTAAACCTCGGCGAGCCGGTCCAGGGCCTTGGCCTCCTTGAGTTGGCTGACCAGATTGGAAATCATGCCGCCGGGCACCTGGTGGACCAGAACGCCCGTGTCGATGATCGACATCTTGTTTTTGGCCAGATAGTCCCGGTACTTGGGCGCCACGGTCTCCATATACTCGCCCAGTTCCAGCAGCTGGGGCAGGTCGAAACCGGGGTCCCGCGTCGTACCGAAAAGGGTCGCCACGATGGGCTCCACCGCCGGCTGCGAGGTGCGCAGCGCAAACGGCGCCAGGCAGGTATCGATGATGTCCACGCCCGCCTTGATGGCCTCCAGATAGACCATGGAGCCCATGCCGCTGGTATAGTGGGTGTGGAGGTGAATGGGGATGGTGATCACCTTTTTCAACTCGGTGATGATATTGGCGATGTCAAAGGGGGCCATGATGCCGGCCATGTCCTTGAGGCAGAGGGTGTCCGCGCCCATGGCCTGGAGTTCCTTGGCCTTGTTCAGGTAATAGTCCAGGTTGAAGACATCACCGCCCATTCGGCGCTCGGTCAGGGTGTAGCAGATGGTCCCCTGGAAATGCTTGCCGTTGGCCTTGATACGCTCCACGACCGTCTCGAAGTTCCGGAAATCGTTCAATGCGTCAAAGACCCTGAAAATATCCATGCCCGCTTCGCAGGACTTGTCCACGAACAGCCTTGCCACGTCGTCGGCGTAATTGCGGTAGCCCACCAGGTTCTGTCCCCTGAGCAGCATGGAAAACGGGGTTTTCTTGATATATTTCTTCAGCGTGCGGATTCGTTCGAAGGGGTCCTCCCCGAGAAACCGGTGCATGGTGTCAAATGTTGCGCCCCCCCACACCTCCATGGCCCAGAACCCGACGCTGTCCATTTTCTCCGCAATGGGGAGCATGTCTTCGGTCCGCATCCGTGTGGCCAGTGTGGACTGATGTCCGTCACGAAAGGTGTTGTCCTGGATTTTGATAGGATTCCTGGGTCCATCTTCTAATAAATCAGCCATTTCAAACCTCCCCGTTATCATTGATTTTTCTATGTTTTTCTTTGCATTTGCCTTCTTCACAGCAACCTATAAAAAAAGTCTTGCAAATGGTCAACCCCTTAGTTGGTTTCCAACCGGAAATGGCCCTTTTCCGGATGGACACTAGCGGAATTCTTTCCACCGCATGACATAATACATGCCGAAGGGGACGATCACAATCCAGAATTGAAGGGGCATCACGTCCGGCTTGAGATGAAAAAGCTCAATAAATCCAACGGTTAAAAAGCAATTCAGAAAAACGCCCCCAAGCCCGACAATGCCCCTGACAATCCGTTGGCGCAGGGCCAGGCCGGGGGTAATGCACATGAGCGCCACCCAGATGAAGGCCTGAAATTCCAGCATGCGGCTCAAACTTTCCATGCCGTCAAAATAGAGACGGGGGCTGTCATTGATCCATTGGGTAAGCCAGGGGAGGAAAAAGGTCTTGTAGAATTCGCCCAGGCCATAGGCCACGGGGATGCAAAGGACCGAAGCTGCTATGAAAATGAGCAGGAATCGCGCGAACCCCTTTTTCCCCGACCTGCGGTGGTCATGATACCCGACCATCAGAAAACAGAAAAGGATCAGCACCAACTGGCCGAATGAACTGAAAAAGATGCTGTGGACAACGCTGGTCCCTCCGCTGACGGAAAGGGCGGTGGTGAATGTGCGACCCACATGATAGGCGTAATAAAACGGCCAGAACCCAATCAGAATAATCAGGAGCTTTTTCCACCATTTCATGGGAAGCGCAAAAACGCCGCCCGCGAGCAGCACCACGATGGGGCTGGAGAGACACTTGGGGTTGACATTGATCGAACAGGTGGCCGTCTGAATGACGGCGTCTTTGTAAGACGTTTCCGTAAAGAAATGCAGTACCCATGCCGAATGGGCCACGATCAGTTTCATGGACCAGGCCCCAAAGGGGCTCCCCAGAAAAAGGAAGTAAAGTCCGTAACCTCCCAGAAATCCCACCAGGAAAAACCCGACCGTCTTCAACCATCCTCTTTTTCCGGATGACAAAAAGGTCGGACGCCCCTCGTGCTGGACCCACCACATGAAAACGGCCAGCGTTCCGGCGATGACCACAGCCTGTCCGACCACCACATGCATGGCCCAGAAAAAACTGGGAATCTTTGAACTGAACAGGATAATGGCGAGGGTTCTGACGAAGTTGAGCAGATTGAGAAAAACGAATCCCGACAGCAGGCCGACGGCCTTGGATTTGATGGAAGCCGGAAAGGACAGTACCGCACCCGCATACAGAAACACCACCAGGGTCCCGGTACAGGAACCCGCGATCTCAAAGCTCCCGCTAGCCGTCTGGATGCTGGCGCCGCGACGTTGGACTTCGAACCCGATGAAATTGAGCACCTTGTCGGCAAGCCACGCGGAAGCGGTCGCAAACGGGTCCAGGACATGAGCCTGAATCCATGTGGTTTCATGAAGCCAGTAGAAAAAGGCCAGGAGAAGGAAAAATTTAATCAGCCATTTGATGGGATTCTGGTCCTGCATGCTTGTCACCGCATAGCCCTGCCTTTACTTAAAAAAACCAATGTCAGGGTTAAATAATTTCAGGCCGCGAATATAAGGGATGGGGGGCGAAGGGTCAAGGGAATTCGGATTTCGGATTTACGGACCAGCGGTTTTTTGATAATAGAAACGCATATGGATGGACACACGCCCAAAGTTTACCGTATCAGCGAACTGACCCGTGAAATCCAGGCCCTCCTCGAAAGCCGTTTT
>JAFDKD010000509.1 GCA_019307165.1 Deltaproteobacteria bacterium
TATATACTTTATATCAACTGCATCGACTCACAGATGCACAGACACCCCTCGCCGAGAACCACGGCCCCGCCCTGGATCGTTACCCGTCCGTTGATCCGGGCCGCGCCCCTCGGTTCCGTGTCATAGGCGCACCCGTGACCGCTGCTCAGCGTGATTTCAATCGAGCGGTTGAAATCGATGGGGCCTTCTATATCCAGGGCCTGAAGCAGCAGATGGTCCATGTCGTCCGCCAGGTCGTAGGCCGCCTGAACGGTCGTGTAGTCCAACCCGGTGCTTTCGATCAGTACCGGATCGTTGTCGCAGATATCGACCTCGATGTAATCGGGTTTGGTTTCGGTTCGGCTTCCCTCGGCATTGGCCACGGTCAATGTCACCGTGTAGAGGCCCTCGGCCGTGTAGGTGTGAATGGGGTCAGGGTCGAACCCAAAGGAGCCGTCGCCGAAATCCCACTGCCATGATGTGGGTTCGCCGGATGAAATGTCGGTGAATTGGACCGTCAGGGGCAGGTCGTCCGTTCGGGGGTCGGCGGTGAAATCGGCCGTCAATCCGGGACCGGGCCAGCCCGCCAGACGGGCCATCATCCACCAGAAAGCGCGGCCCTTTTGGTTGCAGTTGAGCGCTTTGGAATGGGCGCAGCTGCACGAGGCGCAGAGGTCGGAATCCGGATTCGCCGCACACCATTCATCGGCCCAGTTGCCCCCGTCATAATTGCACGCGTCGGTGGCGCCAAGATCCAGATAATCGGTCCCATCCGGATCATAGCGTTCGATATCGGCAAAATCGAACAGGACCTTGTTGTTCTCCCGGCAATATGTCCGGATCTGCTCGTTTCGCTGGTGAAGGTTGCCTTCCGAATCCGTGCCGTCCAAGTGTCCGGTCATAAAGATGAACCGCATTTCCGGGTATTCGATCTCGAACTGGCCCATGGTGTCGAGGTAACCCTGAATGTACGTCGCATTTCCGTCCGAGACCTGCCCGCACCAGGACCACATGGAAAACCCGTAGCTGCCCGTATCGGCCACTGCACGGGTGCGGTTTTGGCCGTCAATCGTAAGCCAGTAGTCCTCCGGCGCGATGTAGGTCTCAGGCGGGTTGCCGTCGTACATGCGCAGGGCGGGCGGGTCTTCCTCCACAGGCAGCCCCTCTGTGCTGCTTGCGCGGCGGGCAAAGCTGTAAAAGCTGTTCAGGGTTTCCAGGTTTTCGGCGCCGGAGGTGACCTGGGAGCCGTGTGAGGTGTGGGCGTAATGAATGGTCAGGAGTTTGGCCTGCTCGATCCACTCATTCGGGATCAGGCTGAGGTCCGTACAGGTATGATTGATGATAATGGGTTCGTCTGCGTGGGCAAGGCCCGAGTGACCATCGGCCATGAGGGCGAATGTAACCAGGCATATAACAAGAATGAAGCGCCACGCTGTTTTCCATGTCATGTTCCCGTCTCCTTCGGATATCGCCTGGCAGGCCAGGTTTTGAAGACAAAAAAACGCCCGGGGCGGCCTGAGCCACAACACCGGGCGGTATATGCGCTTCCTTTCGGCAACCGGCTGTCATGGCCTTTCGGCTGTAGACCCGTGGCTTTGCGTCACCGCCTTTCGGCGGGTTTGCCCTTTCGCAGGAGAAATCGTGACTTACTCATTTATATTTAGCTTATAAGTATATAATATTAAATCTCCAAAGTCAACGGTTATGCCGGGGAGACGGCGGCTGTGTTTTACCAACGGTCTATGGGAGGTTTTTGTGTTTCGAGAGGCGCCCCTTTGCCGATGAAGGGTTCAGGCGCAAATGGACGGCAAGTTTGAATGCTGACGCAGCAGGCTGCAACTCACGTCAAAGCGTGTCCAAGGGACTCACCACGCCAAGCGGCCCTTTGTTCAGCACATGCGTATAGATCATGGTGGTACTCACGTCCGCATGCCCGAGAAGTTCCTGCACGGTGCGGATGTCCTGACCGGCTTCCAGCAGATGGGTGGCAAAGCAATGGCGCAGGATATGAGGGGTGACACGGGCCGTCAATCCCGCTTCGGCCGCGGCCCGCTTGACCGCGCGCTGAATCCGGACCTGGTGCAGGTGATGCCTGCGCCGGGCGCGGCTGCGAGGGTCCACTGAGTAAGCATCCGCGGCAAAGACAAACTGCCATTTCCACTCGTAAGGCGCATTGCGATACTTTCGGGCCAGGGCGCCCGGCAACTCCACTTCGTGCATCCCCTTATTGCGGTCTTCCTCATACTGGTGGCGACGCCCGTCCAGATGCTGGTAGAGCTCGCTTTTGAGGGAGGCGGGAAACGGGGCCCGCCGATCCTTGTCGCCTTTTCCGGCGCGAACCGTGATCTCGTTCCGGTCAAAGGCCAGGTCCTGGACCCGCAGCCGCAGGGCCTCGGAGACCCGCATGCCGGTTCCGTAAATCAACCGCGCGACCAGGCCCTCCACGCCGTCCATTCGTGACAACAAGGCTTCGACCTCCCGGCGGCTTAGAACAATGGGAAGCCGCTTGGGCCGCCGAGCGCGCGGGAAGTCGCTGAAGTCGCCCGGCTCCTTCCCGACCACTTTCCGGTAGAGAAAAACGATACCATTGAGGGCCTGGTTCTGTGTGCTGGCGGCGACCTGCTCGTTGACTGCGAGGTGGCTGAGAAACTGGTTGATTTCGGCGGCGCCCATATGGGATGGCCGCTTGCCGTGGTGATAGTCGACGAACCGTCGAATCCAGTGCAGGTACGCCTTCTCCGTCTTCATGGCATAGTGCTCTGTGCGCAGGGCCGACCGGGCCGTTTTTTCGAGGCCCGCCCAATCCACTTGCGGAACGGATTTTCGTCTCGGGGGCCTGGGTATGGCGGACGGTGTTTCCAACAGCCGCTGTCCGGGTGTTCGACCCGCCCGTCCGGAAGCGTTCGACATGCTCGAGGCCTCCTCCCTGACATCCCGGTTCACGCTCGCCGCGGGTTTCGCTCCCCGCACGGGCCCGCCGCGGGAATTCCCGGCGGGTTTGAGGGCGATGCCTCGAAACTGTTCATAGTAGAACTCCAGTGCATCCCTGGCCTGTGCCGCCTGCCAGCCCGCCACGGCAGGATCCGCTCCAAGGGCCTGAAGGTATGCCTCGATTTCGCGACGACCCAGCTCCCGCCGCGGTTTTACGCCCTGATGACTTTTAAAGAACTGTCGCACCCAGTGGGCATAGAAAGGCCGGCGGGCCTCTTCGACACCAAGCTCATCGAGTACCTGGAAATACCCCCCCGGCCACCTGGGATCCGGATTGAACGGTGCAACCCGTCCTCGCTTCCGCTGCTGTCTGTCACTCATTTCCCATTTCACCATTTCGTCGCCTATCATCAATATCGAACAATCACAATAACACACATCAACACCCAAATTCAAGCGCTTTATCGGCACTTTTTTGTTGCATTTTACTTGTCAATATCAGAAAATATCCGAAAAACTGTCGGCTAATATTATGTTCACGCGACGCTTGCGCGTCGCGTGAACGGATGGGCGCCGACTACGTCCAGTGGCATGCTCGCGCCGCGCAAGCGCGCCGCGAACAAGCCACTGGACCTGACACCCGCCCCG
>JAFDKD010000510.1 GCA_019307165.1 Deltaproteobacteria bacterium
CCTTCATGACCGCATTCCAGCAGGCAATCTTGCCCATCCGCTCCCAGTAGGACCCGCCGTCACGAACGTGCCCCGGCTTCTCCTGGACCTTGCCGTACGGATCCAAGATATTGCCCTTTGCCGGTTTGCCGTCGTACCAGTAACCCCATTCATCCGAGGTCAGTTTCTTCTTTGCCGTGCTCGGAACCGCGCTGTAATAACCTTGCCGGGCGATGAAGGCCCCGTACGAGCCGGACAAACACCAATTCAAGTATTCATAGGCAGCCTCCAGTTTAAGGCCGGACAGGTGTTTCATTATCCCTATGCCGTTGCCCCAGGCTCGATAGCCTTCTTTCAGCGGCTGATAGGTACAAGGGATCCCCCTTGAGCGGACAGCGGTCACCGCCGGGGACCACATTGACTGGATGACCACCTCGCCCGAGGCCATCAGGTTAACCGATTCGTCGAAGTTAGACCAGAAGGCCCGCCAGTGTCCGGCGGCCTTTAGTTTCTTGAGATAACCGACCGTCAGGTCGATCTCCTCCCGGGTCATATCCCCTTTGTCGGCGTACTTGTGCTTGCCCATGGATTCGATGGCCATGGCCGCGTCCATGATCCCGACGCCGGGATAATCGATCAGACCGGCCTTGCCCTTGAATTCCGGATTGAACAACTCGGACCATTTTTCGATCGGCCGGTCGATCAGGTCGGGCCGGATGCCCAGCGTGTCCGCGTTGTAGATGGTCGGCACGGAGGTGGTGTAATCAGTCGGCCCGTCGTGGTTCTTGCGGGCGTCCGCCTTGTCCAGATACATTAGCTTGTACGGGGCCGAACCCTGCATGGAGGAATGGCTTCCGTCCGCGTTCTTTCCGGTAGTGAAGATCGAGACCATGTTGGACCATTCCTTGATCTTGGCTATCTCGATCCCCTGGCACACCCCGCGGGGGATAACCCTAGGCCAGACCACGTATGACAGGTCGGCGATGTCGACTGTCTTGGGTTGAGTCAGGACACGCGTCTGCAACACATCGCCCGCGACGCCCTGCATTTCGATCTTGAAACCCAGATCCTTGGTCGCCTGTTTGCCCACCTCGGCGATAGTCGAATAGGGGCTGCCCAACTGGAATATTTTGATATCTTTCAGCTTTTGGGCCCATACCATCGGAAATCCGGTGATGGCCCCAGAGCCGACCGCTGCTCCGGCTGTGGCCGCCATCGTCTTCAGCATCTTGCGGCGGGTGATACCTTCCTTCGAGAACTTATGCTCTTTGTCTTTCATCCTTACCCTCCTTTCTTGTCGTTAATAAAGCATTTGTAAAAGTTTCTTTTTTTAAAAACCTCCTTTCCTTTACCAGCCAGTTACCTAATTCGTCATCAGTTTAAGTTCAAAAAAATATCAAAATAACCAAAAGAGGAAAACCCACCGGACAAATTATTTCCCTCTGAGTATTCCGTCCTTACCTTTTCAGACCCATTAAAATACGAATCAATCAGGGAAGTACGTCGCCAGTGGAGCCCCCTGGGAGTCCGAGGCCAGGGCCAGGGCCAGCTTGATGCGGGCCTTGGGCCCACTCATACAGCCGATAAAAAGAACCCCTAATTCCCTCAGGTCAATTTCCGATCCCAGGTAGTCATAAGTATCAACCAGCAACTCGCCCCATAAACAGCGGGAAGTCATAATTACCGGAATATCTCGTTCCATAGCTTCGGCAATGGCGTCCCGTAGGCCTGGCGGGACCTGTCCGCCTCCAAATCCTTCGATGACAAACCCCTCCACTCCGAGCTCGGTCATGGCCCGCATCATCCGGCCCTCATCGCCTACCACACATTTGATCAATTCAATCCGCTCGGCCACCCGATCTGTTTTTATATATTCATGGGTCCAGGGTTTCCGTCTCATGACCACCTTCTCGCCGTGAACCACTCCGAGCAAACCAAGCTTGGGAGATGTAAAACTGGACACGTCTGTGGTGTTCATCTTAGTCACATCCCGGGCGGCATGGATTTCAGCATTCAAACAGGTCAATACGCCCAATCTCCGGCATACGGTAGAGGCAGCTACGGTAACAGCGTCCTTCAGGTTGCGCGGCCCATCAGGGCCGATCTGGGTGGGATCACGTAAGGCACCTGTGAAAACGACGCAGTTCTCCAACTCGAGGGTCAGATCAACGAAATAGGCGGCCTCCTCCAGGGTATCGGTGCCGGTGGTGACCACCACCCCACCGTCCGGGTCGCCTCGGCAAATGTCACTGATCCGCTGACTAAGGGTCAATAGGTCGTTCCACTGGAGATGGCCACTCGGAATCGGATGACGGTTTTCAAGTTGTAAATTCACTATTCCAGCCAAACCCGGTACGGCCCCGACCAGATCCTCGCCGCTCAAGAGGGGAGAGACCGCCTTGCCCGGCGCCGATGAATCCATGGCGAGGGTGCAACCTATTGTGACCAAGTGGACTGTTTTTTTATTTTGAGCTAACATGCTACTTTTGGTTACGCTCCTGTCTTCATCCCCGGCGATTCGATACCGGCAAGGATCTTTGGTTGTGGTCTATTAAGCCGATGACGCTTTCAACAGCCTCTTTGAACATCCGACGATTAGTCCACCTGGGAAACAAATAATTCCTTAATCTTTCGCATTTGGTCCCCGGTGCTCTCAGTCGGCAAAAAGCGCTGTAGGTGTCGGGACATGATCCGCCCGGCTTGTTGCGGCTGCTTGGTCTCCATGGCTTCCAGAAGTTCGCGCCAATCCCTGTAGGCATCTTTCATGTTCTTCAATTTTTTGGGAACAAGTTCGTTATTGTAGCCTTGGTAATAGCGATAAACTGTTAACAAGACGGATTCAAAAAGAGGGTTTTTGGTCATCTTGACCAGGGCTTGATGCATCAGGTTCTCGACTCGGTAAAATTCATCCCAGCCGACAACGCCCTTCTCAAGATGACTCTTTGCCCGTGTCTTCAACGCATTAAGTTGCTTGATATTATTTTCCTTCGCTTCGATGACGGCCAATGAAGCGGCCGATACCTCTAGGGTGCTCCTGAATATCAGCAAATGTTTGGGGGATATCTGTTTCTGACGTATCATCAGAGCCAGGCTGTCACTGATCTGGCTCGAGGTGACGGCCCTCACAGAGATTCCCCCTGACCGGCCCGTCTTGACCTCGATAAGCCCCTTTTCCCTGAGAATTCTCAGGGCTTCACGCAGTGCGCCCTGACTTGTACCAAGGAGTTTCTGCAATTCCCCCAGTGAAGGAAGCTTGTCGCCAGGGCGAAGCTTCTTGTTGAAGATGGTTTCCTCGATTTGCTCCACAGCATAGGCTGTAATGCTCTGATGTTTCCTTCTTTTTTTAAACAACATGCTTGGCATGGTGAATCCTTAAAATCTGGATTTAAAAATTAAATATTAAATAATTTAATGTATGTCAAGAAAAATTTAATATTAAATAATTTATTTTTTCCCTTCTCTTCATTCGGTTTAGGGTACGCTTTACACAATTCAAACCCTTGCAAAATATTGAAGATTTGCATATTATTTTTTGGACGAACGATACGGTGCCACAAAGGTTCGAGA
>JAFDKD010000511.1 GCA_019307165.1 Deltaproteobacteria bacterium
ACAGAAATTATCAGGCCGTCGGTCAACGATAAGGCTGCTAAAGTCGCCAACTCACGAAATCGCTACTTGTGTGAACCAAGGGGCAGAGGGTAAAGACCGACGGGCTGCTAGAGAAGGCATCTGTTCTTTAACAACCCTGAACCTGGAACCTTGACCCTTTGAACCAGGAACCTTAGACCGGATTTCGGAATGTGTAATGGGGAAAGGTGTCAGGTGTCCCCGCCAAAGAGCGGCGGGATCTCCGCTGCGCTCCGACAGGCGTCAGGAAAAACAATGTTAACTCAATGTAGTCTGTCAATATTTTTTTAAACTCTAAATTCTAAATTCTAAATAAAAAATTTCCTTATTCGACCCAAACGGATCGTCACACGTTTTCTGTTTCGGATTGCTCCGCAATATGCTAGCATGGGTTGAAATGTGCATTTTTCCGTTTACATGAATCCCAGGGGGCAAAGGGCATGCCGAAATCGATTGAGCATCTTCGCATTCACTTTTACGGGGTTCAGGGAAGCGGTTCCACGTTTCCTTCCACCAAAGAGATCGACGACCTGATCGCGCTGACCGACTACGAACTATTGAAAGCCGTTTTTCAGGACATCGCCGAACGCTCGGATCGGGACCAGTCTTTCGAGTGCTCGATCCCCGACATCATCGGCGGGCCGACCGATAAGAATACGATGCTGGCCTACCGCGATCGGCTCAATATCCCCCCTCCCCGCATTTACGGCGGATTGACCACCTGCTTTCATATCGAAACTTCCGACGGATACGATATCGTCATCGACTGCGGGAGCGGGTTCCGAAACTGCGCCAAAGAGTTGGAGCTGAAATGGGGAGACACCAACGAGCGACATCTCTACATACTGGGCTCCCACTCCCATTCCGACCACACCGAGGGATTCGATCAGGCCGCGGTCTGTTTCGATCCCCGAAACAGCATCTATATTTACGCCAACTATCAGTACCTGTATGCCCTGGACAGCTATCTGGGGATATTTTCAAAGTATGTGGAAGAGGACGTGGCCGGCCTCAAGACCCCCATCGATTTCAGCCTCATGCCCGCCGAATTCACGGCCGTTGAAATCCGCAACCTGTCCAAGCCCTTCACCGGGGGCAAAGGCGGTTTCGAGGCGGCCGAAATCCATGAACTGAATACCCCCATCGTGATCGGGGAGACCCGCATCACCCCTTTCGAGGTATATCATCAGGCCCCCTGTTTGGGGTACAAATTCGAGCATCACGGAAAGACCTTCGTGTTTTGCACGGACCACGAGTTGAGGCACGGGCCCGATCCGGAAGACCCGAGACAGAAGGCGAGCGAAGAGGCGGAGGCGAGACTTTCCGAACATGCCTACGGCGCTGATGCGCTTTACCGCGACGGGCAGTTCCTCCGGTCCGAATATGAGGGCCGCACCGGGATCGGGTCTTCCGCGGCCGTTCCCAGGGTGGACTGGGGACACAGTTGCATCGAAGACGTGAAGCATATGGCGCGCAAATGCCATGTCAAGCGCGCCTTTATCGGGCACCACGATCCCAACAGGGAATGGTCGGATCTCAACTGGATAGATGAATCCCTGCTGCGCGACAGCGAGGATGAAGAAAGCAAGGTGGAACTGGCACGGGGCGGGTTTGTGCTGGATCTTTGAACCGGAATTCAGATTTCGGTTATCTGTTAATAGTTATTATTTATTAGGTAAGGGATAATCGCTGTCTTCAAATATTCGTCTTATTTGAATTTACTATCATTTATGAAAATGGTGCTTTATCGACTAATAACGGGTTGTTGCCCAAATCCCCAATTGACCCTTCGACAGGCTCAGGGCGAACGGGCGGATATTGAAATTATTGGGCTTTTCCGTTCGTGCTGAGCCTGTCGAAGCATAAAACCGATTTGGGCAACAGTCTGTTAACGAATAACTGATAACGAATAACGCCCTGCAACGACGGACAACTGACCACTGACGGCTGACGAAGTCAGCCTAAGGAATAGATACTGAAAACGCCGCTTTTTCCTTTCAACCGGGTCTCGGGCAGTTCCCTGATGGGAAACGCGCCGTTGACGCGGGCCCGGGTGGCGTCGCTGATAATGATTTCCGTGCCGAATTCCTTATTCAGCCCCTGGAGCCTGGAGGCCACATTGACCGTATCGCCCACCAGGGCGTAGGAAAGCCTGTCCGGGCTGCCGATGTTGGCCGCCAGGACCGGACCGGTGTGAATGCCGATGCCGTGCGACAGCCGGGGATATCCCGCCCGTTCGAGATCCACATTCACTTTTTCGAGCCGGGTGCGCATTTCCTGCGCCGCCAGTACGGCCAGGGTCGGATGGTTTTCCCTGAACAGGGGCGCGCCGAACACGGCCTCGATTTCATCGCCGATGTATTGCAGCACCAGCCCGTGATACTGCTGGATCGCCTCGTCCATTTCCTTGAAATAGCTGTTGATGATCTTCACCACCTCCTTGGGCGGTGTCTTTTCCACCATGGACGTGAAATCGCGCAGGTCGGCGAAAAGCACGGTCACCTCCTTGAGTTCGCCGTCCAAGGGGACGTTTCCGTTCAGGATCTCATCCCGAATTTCCTTGCTGACATACTTGCCAAAGGTGTCCTTGATAAAGTCGCGTTCCTTGAGGCCCTCGGTCATCTCGTTGATGACATCCCCGGCGTAGCCGAGTTCGTCGTTGGACGTCACCACGACCTTGTCCTCGAACCGGCCTTTGCGCACGCCCCTCAAAACACCCGTCATCCGACGGAGCGGCCTTGTGAGATTACTGCTCACCAGAAACGTAAGCCAGGCGCCGACGGCAATAAAAATCAAGGCCTCGGTATAAAGGCTCGATGTGAGGTCGCTCAAGAGGATGCGTGGGTCCTGATCCATGGTTGACAGGTGCCGAACGTCCAGGAGAATGGAAATAAAGGGGATCAGGTTGCAGGCGAAAAGCATGGCGATAAGCCTCGCCCGGATGCTTATTCGGAAGATCCCTGAGACCGCGTACAGGCCGCCGTTGGGAAAAAACACGGGAAACACTCGCCTTTGCAGCATGAACTCAAAAACGAAAAAAGCCACCGTAGTGGTGATAAGGCCCGTATGAAAGCTCACAAAGAAGGCCTCGCGCATGGCCTGTCTTCCCGCATCGAATATCCAGAACACCGTCGGGTAAACGCAGGCGGCCGTCATCCAGATGCCCAGATCGACGGCAATGAGAAAAAAGGGTTCATTAAGCAGTCTCCGTTGGGCCTTTTGGGTCGGATCCGAAGCAACCGGTTCCTCTCTGTATTTCATATCCAGGAACCGCCGAATCGGTTGTTCGTAAATAAACGTCGCCCCGAAACCGACGATGAATGCAAGAGGAAGAAAAACGCTGTCCAGGGTGCGGCCAATGTCGGCGATATGTGCGGGCATGGGAGATTCGGGACTGTAGGTCAAAAAATATACCACGATAACCCCGATAAGGTTGGCGATCCCATTGGACAACATCATTGCGTTTTTGACGCGAAATTTTTGAAAACCAGTCATGATTCCCCACCTCCTCGCCAAGCCGCCGATCTTGGGCCGCGAATGGCCAGACACCGGTCGATTTGAGCAACAGCCCTTAAATCTTCAATTTTCAATTTCACCGTTCCCGCCCATATCCACCGCCTAATACCCACCTCGGTTTTCGGGTCGGGCGGATCGGGGCCATTTGACCTTACGCTGCATGTTCTGCTATCCTGCGCGGCATATTCGGCACAGGAAGGGGTTTGAAAGTTGATCAGGAAAAA
>JAFDKD010000512.1 GCA_019307165.1 Deltaproteobacteria bacterium
CAACGCCGCCTGCCTGGGTTGCCTTTCCCTTCAACCGGATGATTCGTGCGAGGCGTCCCATCAGCGGATCGATTTCAGGCCCGGCCGGGATGAAATCGTGTCGCTGGCCGTTCGTCATCTGGATTCGGCCCCTGAACCCATCGTCAGTTTCGGTCAGGGATGCGAAGGGGAGCCCCTTACCGAGTATGAACTCATTGCCGGGAGCATACGGGAGATCCGCAAGCGAACGCATCGAGGGACCATCAATCTCAACACCAACGGGAGTTGGCCGGAACGGGTCCGCGAAATCGCCGAAAGCGGCCTGGACTCCATTCGAATCAGCATCAACAGCGCGCAGCCGGCGCTTTATGCCGCCTATTACCGGCCCAAGGGGTATGATTTTTCCCAGGTGACGGCCTCCATTGCCCTGTGCAGGGAAATGGGTCTCTACACCATGGTCAACTATCTCGTATTTCCGGGCGTGTCGGACCGGCCGGAGGAGATCGATGCCCTGCAGTCGTTGATCCGGGAGACGGGAATCAATTTTCTCCACTTTAAGAACCTCAACATCGACCCCCAATTGTACCTGGAGGCCATGCCGACTTCGGATTCCCGCCCTCTGGGCATTAAGCGGATGGCGGCCCTTCTCAACGATGAATTCCCGGATCTGGAAATCGGGTACTTCAATCAACCCGTGCGCTGATGTCGTGATGCCCTTGGGGTCAGGTCCAGGGAAATGGGAACAAAAGATGGAATAAAAAACGCCGCCGGCAGGAATGCCACGGCGCCAAGGCTGTAGAGTATGATACGGATGGTTTTCAAGAAACTTATGTTCCTTCAGGAATGGGGTCTTTTTCAGATCCTGGAAAATCGAGGGATTATGCTTCCCGCCTTTTTGGGCGGGAGCAAGTAATCCAGATGATTGACACCGGCTGAAAATTGAAAAAACAGGTCGCTCTTCCGGAATAAGACTAAAACCGCACGACCATGTAAATCTGGGGTCCCCAGTAATTGTAATCGAACTCTCCCCTCCACTCGTCATCCTTGACGTCCACGTTCAGGTTGAAGTAATTGATTGCTCCCCCCACCCCCACGTTGTTCCAAATCCAATACTCGGTGCTGAGCCGGAAATTGAATAGACTGCCTGAAAACGAAAAAGTATCGCTGCTGGCGGACAGATAAAAGGCTTCCGCAAGCACGCCGGCCGTCCACCGGGGCGTGAAAAAGTAGTCGAATTTGAGGCCCAGCAGAGGAAGGGGCGCATCGGCCTTGGCCTTGACTTCGGCATCCAGGTCCTCCGTGCCCAGAGAGGCGTTGCCCTTCACTTTAAAGGTCATATTGAACCAGTGCAAGCCCACGGTTCCGGCAAGTTCGAATTTCTCCCGCTTCATGAAAGAATAGGCGTAGTTGACGGGAATAATGTTGAAGTCGAATTCGGAATTTATACCCGCGCCCACCGGGAAGATCTCGTCGCCGATTTGAATTTGCTCATTTAATGTGGCGCCGGCATCCCGGCTGAAACGAAAGAAACCGACTCCGACCCGGTGGCGCGACGCGAATCGCCAGTACCCACTCACGTAAAAGGTCGTTTCTGATTCATCGAAATTGAGGTCGTCCTCGAGATTAACGTCCGTGCCCTCGCCGAGGGTCTTGTTGTCCACCCGCAGGCTCGTGTCGAAAGCCGGGAAAAACGCTCCGCCATAGAATTGGAATTTCTCCTCCCCCTGTTTGATCCATTCACGGGCCTCTCCGGCGCAGGGCAACAAAACCCATGCCGCCAGGACAGCCAACAAAACAACCACACGCGATGCTTTCATAACCTTTCTCCTCTCCCCTTAAACAGATGTTTTCAATTAATTTTCAGGCCTTAACGTTCGGCAAAACGAACGCCGGCCCCGTGCACGAACAGTGCCCTCAATTTATCCCAGAATGCACCTCCCAGGACAAAAAGGCTGCCTGCAAGCATGATGTCCCCGGCCACGGCATAGGCCGGAAAATGTCCGCCATAGCCAGGGAAAAACCGGGATGCGTATGGGGCCGACCAGCCCAACAGGAGTGGCAGCGTAAACATGACCAGTCCGATGCGGTAACGTGTCCGGGATACCTTGTCGGGCGGCGCGACTTTCTTGAACAGTTTGAAAAAACGGTGCTTGATGCGGTCGAACCCCTCCTTTCCCATGACTGCTGCGGCAATCAGCCACAAAAGCTCGGGAACGCCGAGGGAGAGCAAGCCCGAGAGTAGTGCTTTCCACCCCGCGGGCAGGTCCGTGGCCGTTACCAGTGGAATGAATATAGGGCAAATCAATCCGAATAGAAAGAGCAAAACACCCAGACGAAATCGCCATGCCGGCGCTGTCCGAGCAATATTGGGTGTCAATTTGTTCACTTGGCAAGTCCTCTCAATAGTGGAAATCGAATTCGCCGATCATTCAAGTGATTGCCTCGTTCCCCGATGGTTGTCTCAAGGGCCTTTATCCCGGACAGGTTTATCTGAACTCAGGATTTTGCCTTCCCCGCTCAGCAGGTCCCTCATGCCCATACCCCAATACCCCAGAGCCCGGGTGACGTCTCCCAGGTTGGCGTCCATCATCTAAAATGAGTTCTGCGCCAGCACTCGGGCAAAATGCTCAAAAGGAAGCACATCTATGCCGTCCTTGGTGCGCAGTACGGGTCCTCTGGGATAGACTACAATACGGCGTTTCATCGGCCTCACCTGCGAAATGGCCCGAAGCCCCTTACACCAGGCTTCCGTGAAGTTCCTTCCGGATTTTACCTCGACGGCCACCATTTTATCGCCCTGAACCAGGAGAAAATCCACTTTCGTGCGGGAACCGCCTGTGGTCGACCAGTAGTACATCTCATCAAAGATGCCTCGATAATCCTTATATGCGCGCAATAGTTGCGCGATCATTCCCTCGAACAGCGCACCCCGTTCTTCCGCAAGGACATCTCCGGTTGCCCGCTTCATTGCACGAACAATGCCGGGATCGCACCAGTACCATTTAGGCAACTTTCGCTCACGCACTCGAGCTTTGGCCTCATAGGCGGGGAGCCGGAAACACAAAAGCGTTTCTTCCAGGATGTCGAGATATCCCGACACCGTGGTCCTGGCCACCTCGGCTTCCCGGGCGATATTCGTCACATTAATCGTTTGGCCGTGAAACAGGGCGGCCAGAGGAAGAAATCGGGCAAAACCACCCAGATTGCGTACCAGTGCCTCCGCCTGTATCTCCTCTTTCAAGTAGAGTTGGGCGTAGGCCTGAAGTACTTCATTTCCGGCTGCCGAATCCCGGACAATGGGGAGTGTTCCAACCCTTAGCGCTTCGTCAAGATCAAAGTGCTCCCCGAGCTCTTCGGGCACAAACGGATGCATGAACCGGCGAAGAGCGCGCCCCGCAAGCAGGTTCACGCCTGCCCTTTTCAGCTTGCGTGCGCTGGAGCCGCACAGAACAAAACGCAGTCGCTTTTCCTCGACGAACCGGTGCACTTCGTTCAGGAGATTGGGCAGGCGTTGTATCTCGTCAACCACCACCCATGACCCGTTTTGGAGAGGG
>JAFDKD010000513.1 GCA_019307165.1 Deltaproteobacteria bacterium
GAACCGGTCCAGGTAGCGGAAGGCGCTCATGAAGGTGTCCTGGGCAACATCCTCGGCATCCTGCCGTTGCCCGCACATTTTCATGCCGAAAGTGAACAGCGGCCTTTCGTACCGTGCCACAATTTTTTCCATGGCCTCCATTGAGCCTGCCTTGAATTCATCGACCAGCTTTTCGTCCGTATGATGAGATTCCGCGTTTTGCATTCTACCCCTCGGTGATGGTCATGCTTTTTTCATTGGATGGCGTATTATAGGGAAATAGATTCAGTTTAGGCAAGGTACTCATGCGGGTTGGCCTGAAAACCCACTGGAATGATGGAATGTTGGAAGAATGGAATATTGGGTTTGTTGAGAAAATCCAAAATGGACGTAATTGCATTGATTTTCTCATTATGATAAAGTCTTTCAAATCAAAATCAGGAGCGGGTGTTTGAAGCGCATCTTCAAGGGGGGGCGTTCAGGCATCCCGGCATTTTTATTAATACATGTTGTTTTCCGCTTTCCATACCCATTATTCCAATGTTCCGCTATTCCATCATTCCAGTGGCCTGCAAATAGGCCACGGTCACAATAGAGTGCAACTTTATCAACCAGACATCTTCCGGTGTTCTCGAAACGCCACAGGGAGGTCGCCATGTCCGCTATCGCAGCCCCGGTCCGTGAAGACCGGGTCACGGAACCCGATGGGCTTTCACCGCGCATATCCTGGCTCCGGGATTACTACTTCAAAGGGACAGCGAGGTCCTGGAACAACGCCTTCACGGCCTGGACCACGGGGACGCCCTGGGATGTCCAGTTCAACGAACTCACCTATTACATCGTACCCGAGACCTACACGCTCATGCAGACCATGCGCGGATCTTTCCGCCAGGCCGCCAGAAAGGCGCCCCTGCATGGGGACTTCTGGAAATGGAGCCTTGTGGAGCGCCGGGCATGGTTCGTCATGGAGGTGATGGTTCATCATGTCCCCAGGGAGGTCCTGCCCGGAGACCTCATCGCGGGGGGGCGCTTCAACCTGCAGACCTCCTTGTGCCTGACGAAAAAAGAGCAAGCGGCGTTTGACGCCCTGGTCCTGGGAAAGGACGGCGCGCGCGCGAAAATGAAGTGGTTTCACGACCACGGCTACGGCAATGCCGGCGCCACCAGCGGCCATCTGATCCCCGATTACGAGCGTGCGCTCACGGTGGGCTGGCGCGGGATATACGAAGAACTGGAGACCGAATATGCTCGTCTGAGCGGGGGGGACCGGAATGGCCCCCGAGGTGAGCAGTTGAGGGCCATGATGACGGCCGCCGGCATGCCCAGGGACCTTGCGGCGGCCTACGCCGGGACCTGCCGGGACCTTGCGGGCAATGAAACCGGTGGGGAGCGAAAACAGGAGCTGCTGCAAATGGCCGAGAACCTGGACAAGGTCCCGTGGGAGCCGGCCGCTTCGTTCTGGGAGGCCCTTCAGGCCCTGTGGATTACCCATATGCTCATCATGAGCGACGAAAACTACCCGGGCCCGGGCGTGTCCTTCGGACGGATCGATCAGTACCTGTTCCCCTACTGGAAGCGCTCCCTGTCCCAGGGTATGGACCGGGAGTTCGGCAAGGAACTGCTGAAATGTTTTTTCATGCACTGCAACACCGTATACGATGCCATGATAAAGACCGGAAAACAGGGCATCACGTCGGGCTTCGGGCAGTTGATTACCCTGTCGGGCATGGGGAAAGAGGGCAGGGACATGACCAACGATCTGACCTGGGCCTTCCTCGAGGTCATCGACGAGATGAAGCCGATCCTGGAGCCCAAGCCGAACGTGAGACTTCACCGGAATTCGCCCGAAGAACTGATGGATAAAGTGGTGGATATGATATCCACAAGTCACGGCGCCCCTTTCCTCCTGAACTTCGACGAACGATCCATGGCCGGCATGATGCTGGAGGCAAAAAGAGCCGGCATCGCCCGTTTCATCCACGAGGGCAATGTACATGACTACGCCCCGGTCGGCTGCCTCGAAAACACCATGGCGGGCAACGACCGATCCGGGACCGTGGACAATAATCTGAATCTCCTGAAGGCCGTGGAACTGGCACTTACCGGGGGAAAGGACCTGCTGCCCTTCACCAACGCCATGACGGGGAAGACGGAGGCGATCGGCCGGGACGGGCCCGATACGGGCGATGCGGCCGGCTTTCAAACCTGGGATGATTTCTGGAATGCCTATGCCCGCCAGACCGAATATGTCATTGACAAATGCGTGGAGACCTACGAGGCATCGGAATCGGCGCGCGCGGGGTATTTCCCCACGCCGTACCTGTCGTGTCTGGTGCGGGGGTGCGCGGACAAGGGGCTGGACGTCACCCGGGGAGGTGCTGAAATCAACTTCACCACCCTGGAGGTCGTCACCTACGCCACCACGGTGGACTCCCTGCTGGCGATCAAATACCTCGTATTCGAGACCCAAACGTGCACCCTGCCCGAACTGGTCGAGGCGCTCAGGAAAAACTGGGAAGGATTCGAGGTCCTTCAGACCCAGGCGAAACGAAAGGCCCCGAAATACGGCCGGGACGACGACGAGGCAGATGCCGTGGCCGGGGATGTCATGGACCTCTGGTGCCGGCTCGCCTGGGAGCGCAGGACATCATCCACCGGACGACAATACAGGCCCGGCATGCTCAGCTGGAACTACTGGGCGGGAGACGGCCATGTCCTGGCTGCAAGCGCCGACGGCAGGACAAAGGGACAATTTCTGTCCAATGCCATCTGCCCGTCAAACGGGGCCGACATCAACGGCCCCACCTCCAACGCCAATTCCGTGGGCAAGGTTTTGGGAGGCAAGGCGCCGGACGGGCGCGGCGATTGGGCGGAATACCTGAACTGCCTGCCCAACGGCGCCAGTCACACCATTACCTTCAGCCCATCCATGGTCAAAGACCCCGAGCAGAAAGCCAAGTTCAAGGCATTTCTACGGGCATACGGCGAAAACGGCGGGACCTGCCTGCAGGTTAACATGCTGGATGCGGCGATGCTGCTGGACGCCCAGAAGCATCCCGATGACTACCCGCATCTGCTGGTGAGGATCACGGGATACAACGCCTATTTTACGGCCGTCGGCAAGGAGCTTCAAGACGAGGTGATTGCCAGGGTTGGGCATGGCGGGCTTTAGCTTACCACGGAATTTCACGGATGGGGTTTTTGGATTACCCACGCCATGTAGGGTGGGATTTTATATCCCATCGAAAAATTCGGCGTAGCAAATGCCCGTTAACGGCGGCATATGAAATGCCGCCCTACACTGAAGACGGCAGGCGTAGGGCGGGGTTTTATACCCCGCCGATGAGACTCTCAAATGAAGGCGACCATACTCCAGATACAGCGCATGTCCACGGAAGACGGTCCGGGGCTGCGGACCACCGTGTTTTTCGAAGGCTGCAGCCTGCACTGCGCGTGGTGCCACAATCCCGAGAGCATTTCCCCGAAACCGCAGGTCGAATGGATCGCGAACCGATGCATCGGCTGCGGCGCCTGCGTCGATGTCT
>JAFDKD010000062.1 GCA_019307165.1 Deltaproteobacteria bacterium
CCAGGTCATGAAGCAATTTTTCGGGCAGCGCCGCCAGTTCGAGCGGGAAGAATGCCAACGCCCCCCGCGCTTCGGACCAGGCCTCCCGGACCTTCCGGTACAGTCGGGCAAATTCATGATTGCGGGTGTCCCATGCGTGAAGGAGGCGGGCCGACAGGTAAGGATCCATGGCCTGTTCGTGAATCGATTCGTAATCCCTGACAGCGGCAAGCAGGCGATCGCGGTCCTTTGCCGCTTCAGGCAATTTCCCTTTGTGGCGCTCGGCAAAAGAGACGGCTTTGCGTTGAATACTTGCCAACGCCTGCTCGAGATCGGGCACTGATCCATCTTCATGGCGTAAACGCGGATTAGGAGTAACGGTCCCGGTTGATTGCTCCGGCGGTATGCAATGAAAGTGAACCAAAGATATATCTCTCACAGAGTCACCAGCCTTCGCCAAGGCTACGGCGCGGCAGGCAGAGTTCGCAGAGGTTTGTATGGCAAGAATTTCTCTATGGCATAGCCGGATGATACTGAGCCGGCCCACAGGAACAGGTTTTGCTGCTGATAATAAGGCCCTTCACCCGGCGTCAAGGGCATCAAAGAAATGAGAAATATCATCCGCATTGTTGTAAAAGTGGGGAGAGATACGAATTAACTGATTTCTGAGAGAAACCCGAACACCTTTATCGGTCAACGTCCGGTACAGGTCAATGGGGTCGGATTTCGGGATAAAGCTCAGGATGCCGGAGCGTTCGCCTTTCCCCATGGGGGTTGCCACACGAAGCCCCCGAGCCGTGAGCCCGTCGTGAATGGCGTCATTCAGTTTCAGAATACGCTCATAGATCTCTTTCACACCGATGGAAAGCAGCAATTCCACGGAGGCCCCAAGCGCATAGATGCCGGGCACATTCATGGTGCCCGGTTCGAACCGCAAGGCATCGCGTTTGAGTTCAAGGTGTATCCGGAAAAAATCCTCCTCCTGGATGACACTCTTCCATCCCACGCGCTCCGGATGGATCTGATCGCTGCAATCGCCGGAGATATAGAGTATCCCGCAACCCATGGTGCTCAGCAGCCATTTGTGCCCCCCTGCGGCCAGAAAATGAACGCTGCATTTCTTGACGTCTATGGGCACGGCCCCAACGCTTTGTATGGCGTCCACACACAGCAGGATCCCCTTTTCCCGGCAAAATGCCCCGATGGCTTCCAGGTCGCAGAGAAATCCAGTCGAAAAATCGACCGTGCTGACCGAGATAAGCCTGACACCGGGACAGAGGGCCTTTTTAAGGGCCTCGACGTCGAATCGTCCCGCCTCCCGCTCAATGAAAACGGTTTTCACGCCGCGGCGCTCCAGGTTCATCCAGGGATAGATATTGGCCGGAAAATCGGGACGCGGGACCAGCACCACATCGCCCTGCTTCCAATCGATCCCCGATGCCACCGCGCCCAGGCCTTCCGACGTGTTTCCGACGAAAGCGATCTCGTGCGGGTCCGCGCCGATCAAACGGCTGAGCCGGCCCCTCACCTCGGGTATCCGCTTGATCCACGCCGGGTAGCAGTCGATGCCCAACTCGCTGTATTCACGGAGCATGACATCCAACGCCCGGGTTACGGTGACGGGCACCGGCGAAATGGCGGCATGGTTCATAAACGTGAACCGCTTGGTGATGGGAAATTCGGATCGCAATTCGTCGAAATTAACCACACTGAGCCCCTGTCATTCAGATTCAGTTTCGATTTTCTGTGCCAAGACACATGGTGCGTTGCAGGGATCCCCCGGGGAAATCTACCACGAAGCTCACGAAAAAGGGTTCATTCAATTAAACACCTATTTAATAATTTGATCACCGTTTGCCCCGTTGTCAATGCGCTGGTTCGCAGCCCCCCCCCAAAAACGCCGGCCTGGTGCAATGCCGTAGAGCGACGCCAATCTGTGCGCGGAAATCCCCGCCAGACACCCCACGGCAATAATGGCGTTGATCAACGTGGTTCGAAACAGACCCAGCTTCTCCCAGCGTCTGCCGGAAGTCACAGCGGCGGCCGGCGCGATGGCAACCCGGCCGCGTTTCATCAAACGACGAACGAAAAAAAGGTCTTCGGCAACGGGAACTTCCGGAAATCCCCCTTCCCGGCGAAACGTCTCCTTCCGCACGAAAAGTCCCTGGTCGCCGTAGGGGAGTCCCAGGTACTTGGAGCGGATGTTGACCGCCCGTTCGATGACACGCATCCAGGGAAGATCGATATCGGTCTTGAAACGAAACGCACCCACGGCCGGGCGCCCGTCCATCAATGTTTCGAAGACATGATCCATATAGCCTTTGGGCAGGACCGTATCCGCGTGAAGAAACAGAAACACCCTCCCCCGCGCCGCCTCAGCGCCCCGATTCTGCTGAATTGCGCGTCCCACCGGACTCCGGATCAATCGAGCCGCTGCCGCAATGGCCCTGGCGGCGGTTCGGTCCCGACTGCCCCCGTCCACAACTATAACTTCCGCCTCTTCACGGACGGCGGATTCGATGGCGGTCCCGATGTTCGCTTCCTCGTTCAAGGCCGGGATAATTACGGACAAATAGGGTCGCGGCTCGGCCTCCTCAGGGCGCCAGTTCCGGAGATCGTCGATGGTATCCACATC
Organism: Deltaproteobacteria bacterium; assembly: GCA_019307165.1. Classification (GTDB taxonomy): domain Bacteria; phylum Desulfobacterota; class DSM-4660; order Desulfatiglandales; family Desulfatiglandaceae; genus JAFDKD01. The sequence continues at coordinate 2,615 of JAFDKD010000062.1, forward strand.
GGTTTCCGAGCCCAGAAGACCCACCGATAATCCCCGGCCCCTTGCCAATACCAGCGTTTGCGCCAGCACCTCGGATGTGCCCCACGAAACCTTCCGGTATACATCCGCCGGGCGTTTCATGCCGATCAGCCAGTATCCGCCGTCCGTGCTGGGCCCCAAGACCAGGTCTTTCTCCCCAAGGGCCGCCAGGGCCGCCTCCAAATGGCGGACCCGGAGCGTCGGGACATCCGTACCCACAAGCACGACCCGACGGCACCCCGCACGGAACGCATCCGCAAAGGCCCGGCGCATGCGTATCCCCAGGTCCCCCGATCCCTGGCGGGCAAACAGGGCATTACCTCCCAGCCAGCGGCGCATGCGCCGTTCATCGCCGCCGTTGAAGCAGACTTGTATTTCCACCCGGTTTTGAATCGCCGCATTGCGAACGGTCCGAAATGTCATTTCCGTGAGGCGACGCTGCACGTCCGCCGCGTTGAACGCGCCCATGGCGGGCATCAGGCGGGTCTTGGTGCGGCCGGGGATCGGGTATCGGCCGAACATGATGAGTCGGTCCCGGCCCTTGGATCTCTCAAGTTTCATGGGGTCTCGGGCTGAAGGATTATGCTGCGTTGGTTGTTTGTTGTGGGTTGTTAGTCGTCAGTTGTTCCTGCTCAACCGGGGCCTGAAACTCAACCGAGGCTCTGCAGGAATCCGAAAATTCTTGTTTTTTACCACGGATTACACGGATATCACAGATAACTGATTTATGCCCAAATAAACGAACGATTGGGAAAGCCGCCCGGGATGCTCTTGGAGACGGAAACTCACTTAACGGGGATCGATCAACATTGCAGCGTCTTTCTTTCCGAACATCGCAGGCCGGAAGGCACCCACATTGCGGACTCGACGAGCATCCCGCAGCAGCCTCCTTTTAACTACAAACCTAGTCGCCGTCTTATGGGGCATTGCGAAATGGAATACTGTCCAGAGCCCTGATCGCCGCACCCAGCAGAGCCGCCCGGTCGTTCAGGATAACCCGGACGGGCACCTTTTCCAGAAAACCTCTGTATCGTCCCTTGTCGGTGAAGGGCTTCATAAAGGTCTCCTTCCGGAGCGCGGGCAGGATCCTGGGCGGAATGCCGCCCCCCAAATATATACCGCCCGACGTCATGCCGGTGAGGGCCAGGTTTCCCGCAACCGCCCCCAGGATGGACACGAAAAGATCCAGTGCAGCGCTGCAGATGGCACTTTTTTCCGAAAGCGCGTTTTCCGCGATGACCTTCGGCGGGTCAAAGGCCGTCATCGCCTTCTTCAGCCAGGCCGGCTCCCTGTACCGGCCCTCGTCCTTTAAGAATGCGTACAGGTTTGCCAGTCCGGGTCCGGAGAGCACCCGTTCGTTGCTCACGTGCCCGAACCTTCTCCGCAGGTATGTCCACAGCTTGAGTTGTATGGGGCTGTTGGGCGCGAAGTCGATGTGCCCGCCTGCAGAGGCCACGGGCATATATCTCCCGTTTATGAAAAGTAAGAGCGCCTCACCCAAGCCTGTACCCGGCGCCACCAAGCCGACGTTTTTCTCCCTCCCGGCCCTCACCCTGTTCAGGGAAGCCAGTTCCCGGCCGGTCAGGAAGGGTATGGCCAGGGCCGTGGCCGCCAGGTCGTTCAAAAGCCCCACATGCGCCCAGCCGAAACGCCGCCCGATGCGCGCCGCCGAAATCTCCCACGGCAGGTTGGTGGTCTTACTTCGGCCGCCCGACACGGGTCCGGCGATACCGAAACAGGCCCTGTCGACGTTCAGGTCATGTTTTTCAAGAAAACACGTGAGGATATCTTCGAGGCCCGACGCGTCCTTACTGGAATAAGTTTCCACGATCTTGAGAAGGGGGCGCCTCTCTCCCCGGACAAAAATACCCAAATTGGTCTTGGTCCCCCCGATATCGCCGGCCAGCACCGTAACGTCGGATTCCATGGTTTTCACAGGGCCTCCGCCAACCGTTCGAGTCCTTCCGGGATATCGCCTTCCATGTAAAAGCGCATGATTTTTCGTCCCGCGTCCAGGAGGGCCCGCCGGTCCCCCAGGGCCTGTGTTTCTTTCAAGACACCGAAGCTGATGGAGGAATCGGGACTGCCCGCGCTGTCCGGGATGGACGCGTCCTCCGGCATGTCCCCCAGAATCTGGATGAACAGACCGTGTCCGCCGTCCCCCTTGTGAAGTTGTCCCGTGGAGTGAAGGAAACGCGGTCCGTATCCGACGGTGGTGGCCAATCGGTAGCGGGACCCGATCCTGGCCCGAAATTCCTGAAGTGCCCCGTTCATCTCCTCGGATGGGTTCACATAGGCCTGGACGGCAACGTACGCCCGCCCAGCCGTATCGTTTTCACCGGGATCCGCCTGGTCCAGAAAACGGCGCAAGGCGCCGGCCGGGCTTTCCGCGTCGAAATCCGCATAAGCCCGGATCCCCAGCAGTTCCACTGTTGGGACAAGTTCCGGCAGTGTGCCTTCGGCCTGGTAAGCGGCCACCATGTCTCTGGCAACCGCTTTGGCTGATTCCACATTGGGCTGATCGAATGGATTGATCCCCAGGAGATGCCCGGCCACCGCAACGGCCATCTCCCATCGAAAAAACTCGCTCCCCAGATCATAGACATCGTCCAGGACAATCTCCACAACAGGCCGCCCCTCATTGATCAGGGCGGTCATCTGTTCCTCATGGGCGGCATCGTCCCCCAGTTTCAAACAGATAAACAGACGGTCCATGCCGTAGACTCCGGGGTCTCCCACAGGCTCCCCGTCCACCGGCAGTATCCCCGTGCCCTCCTTGCCGGTGCTCTCGGCGATGAGCTGTTCGGCCCACGCCCCGAACGGTGCGAGTTCGGGGGAGAGGATGAACGTGACCTTGTCCCTGCCTGCTTTGGCCAGTTCCCCCATGATACAGCCCAGCCAGGCGCCGGGATTGCTCGCCATGACGGTATTCTGCGATGCCCTGCACTTGAGGGCCATTGCGGCCGCCCGCTTCAACAGCAGTTCGAGGTCGATGCCCAGGAGGGCGGCCGGCGCCAGTCCGAAGTAGGACAGGGCCGAATACCGCCCCCCGATGTCGGGATCATTCAGGAATATCTTTCTAAAAGAGAGTGCCCGGGCCATGGCCTCGAGGCCGCTCCCCGGATCGGTAATGGCCGTGAAATGGGCTCCGGCGGCCTCAGGACCCAGGGCCCGGGCAGCCCAATTGTAAAAATAGTTCATGAGGGAGAGGGTCTCCACGGTACCGCCCGATTTGGTGGAGACAATAAAGAGGGTCTTTTCGGGAGACAGGCCGCGATCGTAATGCAGGACCGCGCCGGGGTCGGTACTGTCCAGCACGTGAACGTCCAGATGGTCTTCCCGGACCCGGAACACCTTGTAAAAGGTCTCCGGCGCCAGACTGGAGCCGCCCATGCCCAGAAGCAACGCCTGGGTGTAGCCGGCCTGGCGGATGTCAGCCTGGAAGGCGGTGATCTCAGGGATTGCCTTTTTCATCACGTCAGGGCTTTGGAGCCATCCCAGGCGATTGCGGATCTCCGATGGATCTTCCTTCCACACGGTATGGTCGCGGGCCCAGATACGGTCGATGATGCCTTCGGTCCGGACCCGTTCCAGGGCGGCCCCGACAGCACCCCGAAACGCTCCCAGGTGGGCAGTATAACCTCTGGCCGACTGATCGAAATCATTCAAAGGTGTCATGTTCGTCTCCATTTCTGCGTTTTTCATTCAGCAGACGGGCCGCCTCCCGATCCAATAACCATGAAGGCGTTTCACCGGAGGGTCGGATCAATTGAGCGGGAAGGTTCTCACGAGGCCCTTGCAGAACGCGTTGCACGATCTCGGCCTTTTCTCTCCCCGAAACCATGAAAACCAATTTTTTGGCCTGATTGAGCACGAGAAGGGTGAGCGTTAGGCGGTGGACATTGGGATTTCCCCCTTTGACTGCGATCACCCACTTCTTTCGCTCGTCAAGGCTTATTTGCCCGGGAAACAGGGACGCGGTGTGCCCGTCGTTTCCAACGCCCAGAAATACGAGATCGAATGTCGGAATTTCCGGCGGCGCCATGTGAAAGAACTCGCCTATCTCATCCCCGTACCGCACGGCTCCCGCAAGAGGGGCAAGTTCTCCCGCCATGGGATGGACATTTGAAGGCGGAATAGCAACCCGGTCCAGGAGTTCTCTTCGGGCAGCCCCGTAATTACTGGCCGGATGATCCGGCGGAACACAGCGTTCGTCCACCCAGAACAGGTGCACGTCGTTCCATGGCAATTCGGATCGGTAGGGTTCCCGGGCCAGCAACCGGTACATTCCCAATGGTGTGGACCCTCCGGAGAGGGCGATGGCTGTCGTTTCGCCACGGACCGAACGCTCCCGGACGACATGCCGAAGGATCTCCGCCCCTTTCTTGTGGACGCCCGCGGCGCTTTGTTCGATGATCAGTCCATCCATGAGCCGGTTCAATCCTTATCCGGCGCGAACTCGGCGTCGGACGGGCCGGTCTCCGATTCGGGGATCTCCTCGACCGTCAGGCGGTCCACGTACTTAATCCAGTCGAAGCCGTAGTATCCTTCGGCCACAAGACGAAGCGGGAACCCGTGCTTTTGCGGAAAATCCCGGCGCGTGCTCATTTCGGTATGCTCCTTTCACGGCGAGCGGACGGCCAATTTCGGTAATACCGGTCGTTCCGCCAATCTCAATGTTCCACCCATTATTCCACCTGGAAAACCCGGACCTCTGATCTATGTCAACGTTATCCGACTAGCTCATCGTGAAAACGTGGGCCGTGGTTTCGCCAGGTTGAGGTTTAGGTTGAGGTTGAGAGAAAAAGGAAAAAATGATTCATTTCGTTTCTCAACCTTAGCCTTAACCTCAGCCTATGTGTCACGCCCCCTACGGGGAACTTTTAAAAGCCCCGTCTAATAGGCCCGGACGTTATGTTTCCCCCAGCAACCCCATGGCCTTTTCTACAACGCGATCGGCGGTAATGCCGAATTTCTCATAAAGCACGGGGGCGGGGGCGGAGGCCCCGAAATGATCCAGCCCGACAATCGCGCCCCTGTCTCCCACGTACCGATCCCATCCCTGAGAAATGCCCGCTTCCACGGCCACCCTTGCGACGACACCAGGGGGAAAAACCCGTGATCGGTATGACTCCGGCTGCCGTTCAAAGAGTTCCCACGATGGCATGCTGACCACGCGCACACGCACGCCTTTCTCTCCCAGCCTTTGCGCGGCATCGAGGACGATGGGGATCTCGGACCCCGTACCCGTGAGGATAAGTTCCGGTTCGCCCCCTTCGGCCTCTTTCAGGATATAGGCGCCCTGGGACAGACCATCCGCCGAGGCCATTTCCTCCCGGTCCAGGGTAGGCATGCCCTGCCGGGACAGGGCCAGGGCCACGGGCCCGCCGGCGTTCTCAACGGCCACGCGCCAGGCAGCGGCCGTTTCATTTGCGTCACACGGCCGAATGACCGTCAGATTGGGGATAGCCCGCAATGCCGCCAGGTGCTCCACAGGTTGATGGGTGGGCCCGTCCTCCCCCAGGCCGATGCTGTCATGCGTAAACACATAGATCACGTGCAGGCCCATGAGGGCCGCCAGTCGAATGGCCGGGCGCATGTAGTCGGAGAAGACCAGGAAGGTGCCCCCGTAGGGAAGCAGGCCGCCGTGGAGCGCCATGCCGTTCATGAGGGAGGCCATGGCATGCTCCCGAACCCCGAAGCGGATGTTACGGCCCCCGTAGGCACCCGATTGAAAGTCGGTTTCCCCGTCGATGAGGGTTTTGTTTGAAGGAGCCAAGTCGGCGGACCCGCCAAAAAGCCCGGGCACCTCCTTGGCAATGCTGTTCAGCACCTTTCCGGATGCCACCCGTGTGGCCATTCCCTTGGCATCGGCCGGAAACACAGGGATATGCCTGTCCCATCCCTCCGGAAGGGCGCCGTCCATGCACCTGTGCCACGATGACGCCGGTTCGGGATACGCTTTTTCGTAGGAGGCCATGTCCTCCCGCCATGTCTTTTCAATTGCTTCACCCTTTTCCACGGCCTTTCTGAAATGGGCCAATGCCTCTTCAGGTACAAAAAAAACCGGTTCAGAGGGCCAGCCCAGGTTCTCCTTGGTCCGTACCAGTTCTTCAGGTCCCAGGGGCTCCCCGTGGGCGCTCGGCGTATCCTGCTTGTTCGGACTGCCATAACCGATATGGGTCCTCACCGCGATGAGCGAGGGACGGCCCGTCTCCATTTGCGCCGTTTTGACGGCCCGCTCGATGGCGTCCAGATCATTGCCGTCCGTGACACGACTCACATGCCACCCATAGGCCGCAAAACGAGCGATCGGGTCTTCCGTGTATGCGATGTCCGTGCTTCCCTCGATGGAAATATGGTTGTCGTCATAGAGACAGATGAGCTTCCCCAGCCCCAGGTGGCCCGCGAGAGACGCCGCCTCGTGGGAAAGACCCTCCATGAGGTCGCCGTCGCTGACGATGGCATAGGTGAAATGGTCCACCACATCGTGACCGGACCGGTTGAACCCGGCGGCCAGCCGCCGCTCGGCAACGGCCATGCCCACACCGTTGGCGAATCCCTGCCCCAGGGGGCCCGTGGTCGTCTCGACGCCCGGTGCGTGGCCGTATTCAGGGTGCCCCGGCGTTCGGCTGCCCCATTGCCGGAAGGCCTTGAGTTCCTCCAGGGACAGGTCGTATCCCGTCAGGTGCAGCAGGCTGTAAAGCAGCATGGAGCCATGGCCCGCGGACAACACGAAGCGGTCACGGTCCGGCCATGCGGGATTGGCGGGGTTGTGTTTCATGATGCGGGTCCAGAGGACGTAGGCCATGGGCGCCGCGCCCATGGGCATGCCCGGATGACCTGAATTCGCGGCCTGGACGCCGTCCGCGGCGAGCATTCGAATGGTGTTGACGCACAACTCATCGAGGTTGGACATATTTACCCTGTACTCCTTTCTGGTAGAGATTCGTGATTGGTTAGTTGTGGGTTGTCTGTTGTCAGCGGTGCTCGTGGTCGTTGTCGTTGTCGTAATCGTGTTGCCGGTTTCAATTAATAGGCTTTCCGTACCCTGTTACCCACTGAAAAGCCGGAAGCCCCCCTTTTGCAAAGGGGGGAGAGTGCAAAAAAGCCCGACGGATAAGCTGACTTATCTAGTCCGATGAGCGTCGGTTTTCATGAAGTTTCACAAGAGCCTTTATCCAACAACTGCATCTTACGGGCCGTCCGAGGTTCTCTTGAA
>JAFDKD010000514.1 GCA_019307165.1 Deltaproteobacteria bacterium
TTTCACCCAGTTGGTGGTTACATTGGGGGCTGGGGGTCATTGGTATAAAGAGGGAACTTAGGGGCTCCGCCCCAATTGGAATATTGGAATACTGGAATGATGGAATAGTGGGTTATGGGATTATGGAATGACGTTTTCAAGCGATTTCCGACTTTTTACGAAGCCATCAAGTATTGACATGTCAGAATAAATTGACACGTTTTTCCTGAACCCTTGAACCCTTGAACCCTTGAACCCTTGAACCCTTGAACCCTTGAACCTTACCCGCTTTTCGCCCCGTTCATGAACACGTCCAGGATCGCATCGGCAAGACGCCCCACCTGGGAGTCTTTGGTGAGGCTCTGGTCCACCAGAACCATGGCCGATATAAAGGTTTCCAGGGCCCCGAGAAAGATGTAGGTGAGGTAGCGGGGCTTCACATCCTTTCTGAGCAGGCCCCCTTTTTGCCCTTCGGTCATAACCGCATCGGTGCGGGACATCAGTTTCATGAATTTTTTCAGTCTTTCAGGGGTCAGGTTGGTTGAGGAGCGGGAGATTTCGGTAATGAAGATGGTGACCAGTTCGGGATACCGGTGATAGGTCCCCAGATAATACTGGACAATTTTGCCGAGTTTTTCCCGCACATCGGTGCGGCTGTTGCGCAGGCCCTCCAGAATGTCGAAAAGACCGCCCCACCATTGGTTTAAAATGGTTTCAAACAGGTCTTCCTTGTTCTTGAAATAGTGATATACCAGGCCGTAAGAAATCCCGGCCTCTTTGGCAATATCCGACATCCGTGCCTGGTGAAATCCCTTTTCCTTAATGATTTTCAGCGCGGCGTCGAAAATCAGTTTTTCCTTTTTTGTCCTTGCAAATTTGGCCTCTTTGGTCATGACGCCCCATTGAATCAGGAATTGATTGACTTGTCAATCAAAACCGCTTGACACCGAAAGGCGCACTGTGTATATTTTTGCGAAGCGTTTTGATTGACAAATCAATCAACCAACCGAGACTTCAATACAGACCACGGCGAAAGCCGTCTTGAGCCTTTCAGGACGGTTTACAGCGTCATTACCGGCAAAACGGCAGTTAAAGGTTTAAGGAGGCAAAGGTATGGGCCAATGGATGGACGGTTATCTTGAAAAACTGGAAAAAAACCGTCAGGAAAGTCTAGCGGGAGGGGGTCAGGACCGCATCGACCTCCAGCACAGCCTGGGCAAGCTGACCGCCCGGGAACGGATCGAGCGGCTGGCGGATCCGGGCACCTTCAACGAAATGGGCTCGCTGACCCGCATGCACGAGCCGATCCCCGATCCCAAGGCCAAACCCAGCCCGGGCGACGGCGTTGTCATGGGCACGATTTGCATTAACGGGCGGAAGGCCATGGTGTATTCCATGGACTTCACGGTTATGTCCGGTTCTTTCGGGGACCAGGGGATCTGGAAGATCGCCGAGCTGGTACAGATGGCGGGGCAGGGGCAGATGCCCCTGATCGGCATTTTCGACTCGGCCGGCTCCCGGATCAGCATGAAGGGAGGGGAGGTGGGGCAGCACGGCCTGGCCCGGCTGCTTCGAAATTACTCCCTCTATTCGGGGGCCATTCCCAGGATCGCCCTGGTGCTGGGGCCATGTACCGGCCCGGTTGCCAAGGTCCCCGCCCTGGCAGACTTCATGATCATGAACGAGAAAACCGGTTTTCTCTGGCTCGGCGGACCCATTGAATCGGAGGACGCCGGAACGGCCGAATTTCACATGACCCGGTCCGGTCAGTGCGATCTGGTTGCCGAAAGCGACGAGGAGGCCATCGATCTGTGCAAGAAACTGCTGCAGTTCATGCCGCAGAACTGCTGGGAGCGGCCCGCCGACGTTCAGACCTCGGACGAACCGGCGCGGAGGGAAGAGGCCCTGCTGGATGTCATGCCCGATAACGTTCGGTTCACCTACGACGTTCACGAGATCATCGACCTGATTGTGGACGACGGCGAATTTTTCGAACTGCAGGAGGATTTTGCTCCCAACATGGTGGTGGGCTTCGCCCGGTTTGACGGTATCGTGACGGGTATCGCCGCCAACAACCCGGATGAGCTAAGCGGTATCATGGAACCCGATTCATCGGACAAATACGACCGCTTCATCATGTTTCTGGACTGCTTCAATATCCCGCTCCTGACCATGTCCGACACCACGGCGTTTCCTCCCGGGACCGCTGGGAACGGATGGGGGTCATTCGGCACGGCGCCAAGAACCTTCATGGATACTCGAACCTCACCAACCCCAAGGTGACCCTTGTCCTGCGGCGCTCATACGGGGGGTCCAACATCGTCATGGGCTGCAGCAAGATGGGCCCCGATTATATTTTCGCCTGGCCCACGGTGGAGTTCGCCCCGACAGGGCCGGAGATGATGGTCCATGCCGTGTTCCACAAGGAACTGGCCAAGGCCAAGGAAGAGGGAAACTACGAGGAGCTTTTCGAGCTCTATGTCGGCATACTTCGCGAGATGTTCAGCGTGATGACCATGGGAAAGATCTTTACCCACTGGTATACGGTTCACGAGGTCATCGATCCCCGTGATTCAAGGGCCAGGATCATCCAGGCCATCCGGGATTCCCTGGACAAGCGCGAAGAGATGCCGCCCAAGAGGCGCTATATAAAGCCCGCGTAAAGACGGCGCAAGGTTCAAGGCATAGGGCGCAGGGAGTCAAAATTGATTATTGTCGATCGATGATTATTGATTTAAGGAATTCCAAGCCCTTAAATGCAGATTACGCCATCAACCTCCAGAGTCGTTATTTGCGGTTGGCCAATAGAAGGGAGTGAAAAAATGGGTAAGCGAATGGAAGAAGCAATCCAGCGATATCGCGACATACAGGCGAAAAACCAGCTGGGCGGCGGCCAGAAGCACATCGACCGCCAGCACGGCCGGGACAAAATGACCGCCCGGGAGCGGGTCGATGTGCTGATCGATCCGGGAACGTTCGGGGAACTGGGCACCTGCGTGAATACAACGGGCGTCCGCATCGACGGCCGGCATACGGACGCGCCCTGCGACGGAGCGGTGGTGGGCACGGCCCGGGTCCATGGAAGGGTCATCATGCTCTACGCGGCCGATTTCACGGTTTTGGGATGGTCCACCGGCATGCAGCACATCATGAAATACGCCCGCTGCCTGGAACTGGCCCACCAGTGGGGCGTCCCCATCATCAACCTGCTGGACTCCTCGGGCGGCCGGCTCGGCTATAGAGATATGCCCATCGCCGGCATCGACTGGATGTTTCGGCTGGAATCCATGTATTCCGGGGCCATCCCCCAGATAACGGTGCTCATGGGCCCCTGCATTGCCGGCGGCGCCTATCTGCCGACCCTGTGCGACTTCCTGATTATCAGCCGGGTGTCGGGAAATCTCTGGCTGGGGGGGCCGCGTCAGACCGAGGCGGCCACGTCGGAAAAGATCGACCGGAACGTGGGCGGGGCCGACTATCACATGCAGCTCAGCGGGACTTGCGACCTGGTGGGCGACAGTGA
>JAFDKD010000515.1 GCA_019307165.1 Deltaproteobacteria bacterium
ACCACGGGGCTTCGCAATCGGATTTCATGGCCGTCCAATGCGACCCGGCACACCGCGGATACCGGGGGCGTCCCAAAAGGCCGCCCTTTCATCTCATCGTCCCCCCATACATAGGCGTAGGCGCGTCTTGCTTCCCTGAGCCAGTAGGGGCAGCTCAAGTCGGCCGACCCGGAAACGATGACATCAAAGGTTTCCGACAGCGGTCCGTTTTGGAAAACGGCTCCCTGACCGGTTCCGTCGCCGGGGGATGTTTTTTCCATGACCTGCACGCGCCAACCGTCAGGCGCCTCCAGGCTGAATCGCGCTTCTTCAAGGGGGATGTCCATGTGGTTCCACAGATGCGTCGAGACCTGGAACGCCTGTCCGGGAATAATTCTTCCCTGATCACAGAGGCCTTCAATTTTGAACCCCAGACATCTGGCCGCCACTTCTTCAAAGGCATCGATTTTGCGGCCCAGATAGGATGCCGCGGCCATCTGAGAATATTCGGACAATCCGCAGTCGGGCAAATTTCCGTGGGTTTCCCTCAGCAGGGATATGGCGCCCATCAAGGCATCGGCCGCTCCGCTCGGCCGGTCCATGCGGAATTGGCTGAGCGCCTCATCGACCGCCGCCTTCACCGCGGAGAGCCGCCTTCGCAGCATGGGAGAACCCTGGCCGGGATATTCGGCAATGCCGGGCAGGGACGGATCCATTCCATCAAAGAAACTGCTTTCGCTGCTCGGCGCCGATAACAGGCTCTTGACCAATCGGAAGTAGTAGTAGAAATCACCCGGAGCGGGGGCAAGGCCCATGGCTTGAGTCCGATGCCTGTTATACGCCATCCAGGCCCGTTCCTGGTAAGTTCTTCCGGAAACAGGGTCAAACTCACCGGTATTGATTCGAAGCAAACCTTGTTTTTCCAGTTCCTGATTCAGGCAGCCAGACAGGTTTCCCGCGCCGCCACAGGTCAAATCGTCACCCGAGTTATCCGCGGAGACGTAATACTTGAGTGGCTGCCAGGGAGCCAGGCCCTGATCCTGAAGCTCAGGAAAACGGTCAGCGTCCCCGGCCGCCTCAAAGGCCTCCATGGCGGCCAACCCCACGGCTTGATGATGACCGTGGAGGTCTGTGGGTGCGCCGGACCACCTTGAAATAACCACGTGAGGCTGAACCGTCCGTATGGCGCGGACGATTTCACGCACCAGCGCTTCTTTCCCCCATTTGACCAGGGCTTCTTTGCCATTCTTGCTGTACCCAAAATCAAAAAAGGGGCCGAAAAGGCATTCCCCTCCGTCCCCATCGCGGGCATCCTGGCTTTCCCAGGTCCGGTAGACGCCCAACGCTTCATCTTTGTATGGACCGATGCGGTTTTGTCCGCCCTCCCCTCGGGTTGCGGACCAGTAAACAGCACGCACGCCGAACTTGCACGTCAGATATGCCAGAAGGCCGATATCTTCATCGTCCGGATGGGCCCCCACATGGAGGACGGCCCCTCCCATGCCCAAGCCTTTCAGCCGGTATACCAGTTCGGCGTTTTTTTCAATCCTGTAGGTTTGCATGCCTTTGCGGGATCTTTGGGGCAGGACCAGGACCGCCGGGGGGCGTCAGCGCACGGCCTGATTTTCCACGGTTATATCGGACGGAGCGTTCCCCCGATATCCGCTTGAACGCTTGTTGCAACCGTCTTTATTAAAGGTATCATCCTATTCTAAAGGAATCAAGGGTTCGTACCCCCTGATCCACCATCCACCCCATGAAAAGGCCGAGTCAAAATTAGGCGGTGGATTTAGGGGTCTGCGGCAGGAGAAACGACGGTTCAAGGTTCAAGGTTATAGGTTCAAGGTTCAGAGGTTCAGGGTTCTGGGTTAAAAGAAAAACCAACCTGGAACGGGGAACCTTGAACCCTGAACCCTTTGAAAGCCTTGACCCTCCCCCTGCCGAAAGGTATGCTTCCGTCCGTCTGCACGATGCTTTTTCCAACGCCCGGATAGAGATTTGCTACTGAAAACGCCTTGATGAGGGCCGTCCTCATGCGTCGATTCATCAGAACTATATTTTCGATCAACCCGGTGACCCTCACGGCGGGGATAACCCTTATGGTGATGGTTCTTTTCGTCACCGGGATCGCCATTCTGGACCTGGTGGAACTCAAGACCTATGACCTGCGTTTTCTCTCCCGGGGCCGCGTGGCGCCCTCGCCCGAGGTGGCGATCGCGGTGATCGACGAAAAGAGCCTGGACGAGGAGGGCCGCTGGCCGTGGCCGAGGTCCAAGATCGCCGCGCTGATCGAGACGCTGTCCCGAAACGGGGCCAGGGTGGTGGGGATCGATATCGGCTTTCTGGAACCCGACGAAAACTCGGAAATCCGGCTCATGGACCGACTGGCTCAAAACATCAAGGACCTGGGGATCCGCAACGAAGGGCTGGAGCGCTTCGTCAGCCAAAATCGGCGGGAGGCCGACAACGACCTGATCCTTGCCCGCGCCATAGAGAATGTGGATGCCGACGTGGTCCTCGGGTACTTCTTTTACATGAGCGCGGACGATCTCAATTTCGAGCTGACGCCCGAGCAGATCGAAGGGCAGCTGGCCCGGATTGAGTGGGCCAAGTACCCGTTGGTCATTTTCGAAGATCCAGACATGACCACATTCCCCTTCCTGCAGGCCTATGCGCCCCAGGCCAACCTCAAGATCCTGTCGGAGGCTACCGATTCGGCCGGGTACTTCAACATGACGCCCGATGCCGACGGCGTGGTCCGCTGGACACCGCTCATCGTCAACTGCGGCGACAACCTTTATCCGCCCCTTTCCATCCAGTGCCTGTGGAACTACCTGGACCGTCCCATGATGCTGGTGAAAATCGCTTCCCACGGCATCGAAGGCATTCAGGTGGGGGAGCGGTTCATCCCCACGGATGAGCGGGGCATGATGCTGATCAATTACGTGGGGCCGAGCGGGACGTTCCCCCACTATTCCATTACGGACATTCTCAACGGCCGTGTCCCGGCCGATGCCTTTCGGGACAAAATCGTGCTGATCGGCCCCACGGCCACGGGCATATACGACGTGAGAAACACGCCGTTCAGCCCGGTGTTTCCGGGAGTCGAGGTCCATGCCACGCTGATCGACAACATGTTGAAGCAGAACTTTCTGAGCAAGCCCAAGTGGGCCATCCTGTACGATCTGTTGGCCATTGCGCTGCTGGGAGTCATCATCGGCCTGGTGCTGCCCCGGGTCAGCCCGTTGAAGGGGCTGTTGTTCGGGACCCTGCTTTTTGCCGCGCACATCATGACCACCGGGTATCTGTTCGAGCATGCCGGTGTGTGGCTCAACATGACCTACCCGCTGATGGCGCTGATTCTCAACTATGTGGCCTTGACCGTGTATGACTATTTTACGGAGGAGAAAGAGAAAAAGATGATCCGGGGCACGTTCAATCAGTACGTGTCCAAGGACGTGATCGACGTGATGCTTCAGGACCCGGACAAACTCAAGCTGGGCGGCGAAGAAAAAGTGCT
>JAFDKD010000516.1 GCA_019307165.1 Deltaproteobacteria bacterium
GGCTGAGGCGCTCTCTGTCTACACCAACACCCGGGCTCTTTCAGGCATGACGGCCGAAGCAATGGTCACAACGGCTGCAAAAAACCTGGCCCTGTGGCGGCCGGAGCGGGTTTACAAGAAGATCGACTCGTGCATGCGGGGCAACGTGGGGCCGGAGGCGGATGCACTTATCGAGACTCTGGGTCTGGAGGTCAGCTTCATTGCTCCGTCATTTCCGGCTCAGGGCAGGACCACGGTTCACGACATCCATATGGTCCACGGAGTTCCCGTAGCCGAGACCGAGATGGGCCGCGATCAAGTCTGCCCGGTGACAGAGTCCCGGCTGACGGTCCTGGTGGCCAACGGGAGCCGTTTCCCGGTCGGGCATGTGGATATGGACGTACTGACTGCCGGTCCGGACCGTTTAACTGATGAGGTAAAACGGTTGATTCGTATTGGAACACGACACATCATTATCGATGCTGAGGAACAGAGCCACCTGGACACCATGGTCGAACTCCATCTGAAAAGTTTTCCCAATTCCCTTCTGGTCGGCTCAGCCGGTCTGGCCCAAAGCCTGGCTCAGCGGCTGACCGAGGTTCCATGCCCGGAGAACCCTGTTGGCACCTCTGCAGGCAGGAATTTCCTTTTCGTCTGCGGATCATCATCCGAGTGCATGCGCCGGCAGGTAGACGAACTCATGCGGACAGGGGGTGTGGACCGGCTCGTCCTGGATCCGGCCGTTTTGGTCGATCCCGGCCGGTGCCGGGAACGACGAGCCCTTGCCTCAGATGCGGCTGAACGACTGGCCGTGATGAGCCTGATTCTTCAAATCCAACCACCGGCCATTGACGGCCCAACCCTGCCGGCCGGTGAGGTAGTGACCGGCCTGGCAGAACTGGTGGCCGGCCTGACATCCCAGGCCGGCCTAACCGGCCTGTTCCTGTCCGGAGGAGACACGGCCACCGCCGTCCTGGAACGAATCGGGGCTAAGGCGGTCCGCCTGGAGGCGGAGATCCTGTCCGGTATGGTCCGCGGGACTCTGGTCGGCGGCGATATGGACGGCCGGACTGTTGTGACCAAGGCGGGCGCCTTTGGTCAACCGGATGACCTGGTCCATCTTTACCAAAACTACTTTCAAAAGGAGTTATCCTGACATGACAGAATCCCAAAGACCCCTCCTGGGTATATCCATGGGCGATCCCGGTGGCATCGGACCGGAGATCTGCGCCAAAACCCTGGGTAAGGCCGAGATATACGAGATTTGTCGTCCGCTGGTGGTCGGCGATGCCGCCATCATGGCCAATGCCACCCACTTCTGCAGCCTGGACCTGAAGATCAATCCCATCTCCGATCCGGCGGTCGGGCTTTATCAGCTTGGCGCTATTGACGTGTTTGACCTTGCCAATATGCCCCTGGAAAGACTCAAGCACAAACAGGTGACGGCCGAGCAGGGTAAAGCCTCGTTCGAGTACATAGCCAGGGTCATCGAACTGGCCCTGGAAGGCCGAATCGACGGCACGGTCACCGGACCTATTAACAAGGCGGCCATCAACGCGGCCGGCTTCCACTACGCCGGACACACAGAAATCTATGCCGAGCTGACCAAGACTAAAGATTACGCCATGATGCTCGCTGATGCCGGGTTCAGGGTCATCCATGTCACCACCCACGTCTCCTTGCGCGAGGCATGCGATCGGGTCAAGAAGGACCGGGTCCAACGAGTCATCGATCTGGCCTATGAAGCACTCCTTCATCTCGGCATTGAAAAGCCCCGTATCGGCGTGGCCGGGCTGAACCCCCACTGCGGTGAAGGCGGCATATTCGGGACAGAGGATGACCGGGAGGTCGCTCCGGCCGTGGCTGAAGCTCAAGTCAAAGGAATGGACATTGAAGGACCCATACCGGCCGACACTATTTTTTCAAAAATGAAGGGCGGTATGTACGACGCCGTGGTTGTCATGTATCATGATCAGGGGCACATCCCCACAAAACTGATAGGCTTCCAGTACGACGACAAGACCGGCACATGGGGGAGTATGGCGGGGGTGAACATCACGCTTGGCCTGCCTATTGTCAGAACTTCCGTAGACCACGGCACAGCCTTTGGCAAAGCCGGCGAGGGACGGGCCAACCCTCAGTCTATGATCGAGGCGATAGGGCTGGGGGCGCGGCTGTCGCGACGCTGAGCCTTACGAAAGACTTTAAATTAGGACGCAGATTTTCGAAGATTTACACAGATTATTTTATTCATTTATTTATTAAATCATGATTATCTGCGTTTATCTGCGTCCGAAAAATGGGATTTCCTATACTATCAAGTTATGAAAGGAGTAGAGCATTAGATGAAAGATTATCATTTAGCGGTTATCCCCGGCGACGGGATCGGGAAGGAAGTTGTCCCTGCCGGACAGCGCGTATTGGATGTGGCTGCCGAAGTCCACGGTGGCTTTCGCTTCACCTGCGAAACCTTTCCCTGGGGTTGTGAGTATTACCTCAAGGAGGGCCGGATGATGCCTGATAATGGGATTGAGACTCTCAAGGCTTATGATGCCATATTCCTGGGGGCTGTGGGATACCCCGAGTTGGTGCCGGATCACGTCTCCCTGTGGGGGCTCATGTTACCCATTCGTCGTGGCCTTGAGCATTATGTCAATCTCCGCCCCATCAAGTTGCTCCGTGGTGTGAGGACACCCCTTGCAAACCGCGGAACCGAGGACATTGATTTTCTGGTGATACGCGAGAACAATGAAGGGGAGTATTCCAACATGGGAGGCCGTCTCTATCAAGGCAGTTCCCAGGAGGTTGTCGTACAGAATACTGTCTTCACACATTTCGGCGTCGATCGGGTGATCCGCTATGCTTTTGAATTGGCCCGCGAGACGGGTAGAAAGCGGGTTACTTCGGCAACCAAGTCAAATGCCATCAACTTTGCCATGCCCTTCTGGGATAGTGTCTTCGATACAGTCGCCTCTGAATATCCAGATCTCGAAAGCGACAAATTCCATATTGATGCGCTTTCCGCCCGGTTTGTAACAGATCCCCAGCACTTTGAGGTAGTGGTGGCAAGCAATCTATTTGGAGACATCCTTACCGATCTTGGAGGCGCCATCGCCGGCAGCATCGGCATTGCCCCCTCTATCAACCTCAACCCGGAGAAAAAATACCCTTCTATGTTTGAGCCGGTACACGGTTCTGCTCCTGACATCGCGGGCAAGGGGATCGCAAATCCCGTGGGTCAGATATGGTCCGGAGCAATGATGATTGACCACCTTGGTTTCCCGGAGTCCGGAAAACTGGTGATGGATGCCATGGAATCAACCTTCATGTCAGGTATCAGCACCCCTGATCTTGGTGGAAATGCCGGGACGGACGAGGTGACCGATTCTATCTGCCAGGAGATTCGCCGGCTCTCATCGAGTGCCTGAACCTCATTTTAAAGAAGTGAGGAGGATATCATCAGTTAAATTCTATCAAAAAGGGGGACTTTTTCTAATACACTTTGAAGGTATTTCC
>JAFDKD010000517.1 GCA_019307165.1 Deltaproteobacteria bacterium
ACCTATGGGCGTGGGGGCCCTGGCCCTGGCATTCGAACAACTCAAAAAGAAGCTGGCTGCCCAGGGCCTGTTCGCCGGCGATATAAAAAAGCCTCTGCCCTATCTGCCCCGACGCGTCGCGGTCATCACCTCGCCTACCGGGGCCGCCATCCGCGATTTCCTCAAGGTCGCGGGCAGGCGTTTTGCCAATCTGGAAATCATCATCGTTCCCGTCAGGGTCCAGGGGAAAGGCGCCGCCGCGGAAATGGTGAAAGCCTTGGAATTGGTGAATGCGCACACGGATGCGGACGTGGTTGTCCTGACCCGGGGAGGCGGGTCCCTTGAAGACCTCTGGGCATTCAACGAGGAGGAACTCGCCCATGCCATCCGCCGTTCGAAAATCCCCGTTGTCTCGGCCGTGGGACATGAAATCGACGTTACCATTTCGGACCTGGCCGCCGATTTGAGGGCGCCCACGCCCTCGGCCGCCGCCGAACTTCTGGTTAAGGAAAAAGATGCCCTTTCCGACCGGCTGACCATGCTCGGGGAGCGGCTGACCGCTTTGACCAGGCAGAACCTGAAAACCATGGCTCGGGACCTGGAGCGCCTTTCGCGGTCGCTCAAAGATCCCGGAAAACGACTGGAGCAAAACTGGCAGCGTCTGGACGAACTCCACTCCCGTCTCACCAGACGCACGGCGCTCGATCTTCGCCTCCGCAGGGAAAGGCTCCTGTCGGAATGGCGAGGCCTTAAGCGCCGTTCTCCCTTGGCCGGAGTCGCCTTGATGGGGCAGCAACTCGGCTTTCAACAGGCCTCGTTGCATCGGTCCATGGCGCAACGTTTAGCCGGCGCCAAAGGCTCTCTTTCTCTGACGGAGAAAAGGCTGCATGACCTCAGCCCGCTCTCCATCCTGGGCAGGGGCTACAGCATTACATTCAAATTGCCCGAAGAGACGGTGCTGCGAGATGCCGGAGGCACGCAGCAGGGCGAACGAGTCAGGGTCATGCTTGCACGAGGGGAATTGGACTGTACGGTGGACCGGACGAGTTGAATATCACCTGAATCTTGCATGAGCAATCTTGAGACATTTAAATAGAAACAATAAGTTCAATCGATTGCGTTGAAATGAGCAGAATGGCAAAAACAACCCATTGGGTCAAAGAACAACGGACACGACTTTTTCAAGATTGCTCACCCTTCCTAGCGGTAGGCGACTACAGCTGCGCGCTGGATGCCTTGCATCTTCAGCAAACTCGGCGCCTGCAAAAATCAGGTTTCAATAGCGAACAAGGAACATCGAATGTCCAAGTGGTTTGACATCAAGCTTCATCCCTCTTATACATAAAGATTACGATGAATTCTCGAAGACAAGGGTTTTGGCCTGCCCCCCATAGGCGGTTAGGGAAACGCTTTATTCAATGAGTGACAAACATTATGGCGCAAAAAAAATTTGAAGCGGCCATGGAAAGCCTCGCCCGGATCGTGGAGGATCTTGAAGACGGAGAACTGTCCCTGGAAGACTCCATGAAAGCCTTTGAAGAAGGCATGAAACTGATCAAATTCTGCTCGGGCAAACTGGAAGAGGCCGAAAAAAAGGTTACCCTGTTGATCCAGGAGAGCGGAGGCAAGCCTTCGCAGGTCCCTTTCGAGTTGGAGGGGGCCCCGGATGGCGAATGAACCCGGTTTTGACCTGAAGGCCTATCTCGGCGAAAAGCGGGCGATTGTGGACAGGGCCTTGCGGGACAATCTGCCGCGCTCGTCGGGACCGGCGTCCGAACTGAACCAGGCCATGGAATACAGCCTTTTTGCCGGAGGCAAGCGCCTGAGACCCATTCTGTGCATGGCCGGCGGCGCCGCGGTGGAAGGAGACGAGGAAACCGTACTTCCCGTTGCATGCGCACTGGAATTCATCCATACCTACTCCCTTATGCACGATGACCTGCCAGCCATGGATGACGATGACCTGAGGCGCGGCAAACCCACCAGCCACAAGGTGTTCGGCGAAGCCATGGCCGTTCTTGCCGGCGACGGCCTCCTGACGGAGGCATTTTTTCTGATGACCTCTCCGAAAATCGCGGGCCGGATCCCCCCCCGGGCCCTGATCAGGGTCACCCGAATGATCGCCCGGGCAGCGGGGCCTGCGGGCATGGTCGCCGGCCAGGCGGCGGACATTCGGTCCGAAGGCCAACAGATCGATCTTGACGTATTGGAATATATTCACGCCCACAAAACAGGCGCACTGATCACCGCATCCGTCGCCTCGGGCGCCGTCATCGGCCTGGGGGAGGCGTCTCAAATTCAGGCCCTCGCCGATTACGGCAAGAAAATAGGCGCGGCCTTTCAGATTTCGGATGAC
The DNA here is from genome assembly GCA_019307165.1 of Deltaproteobacteria bacterium. GTDB lineage: Bacteria > Desulfobacterota > DSM-4660 > Desulfatiglandales > Desulfatiglandaceae > JAFDKD01. The sequence goes on from JAFDKD010000517.1 coordinate 2,336, forward strand.
ATCCTGGATGTGGAAGGGGACAGCCACGCCATGGGCAAACGGACGGGCGCCGACGAGAGGAAGGGGAAAGCCACATATCCCTCGCTCCTGGGCCTGGCGCGCGCCAAGGAAATACAATCCGGGCTCATCGAAGAAGCCGTCACCGCCTTAAGCGGTTTTGGAAAAGCGGCGGAGCCGCTCCGTCACCTGGCCCGATACATTATCGAAAGAAAAAAATGACCCCAGCCGATCCCGAAAAAAAGCTGTTGGATCGAATCGACAGCCCGGCCGATCTCAAAGCCCTGGCCATTGAAGACCTCGAAACGCTGTCAAAAGAAATCAGGCAAACGATTGTAGAGACCGTCTCGAAAACCGGCGGCCATCTGGCGCCCAGCCTGGGTGTGGTTGAACTCACCCTTGCGCTGCACTACGTCTTCGACGCGCCCAAGGACAAAATCATCTGGGATGTGGGACACCAGGCATACGCCCACAAACTGCTGACCGGCCGCAGAGATCGGTTCCACACCCTCAGGACCTACGGTGGTATCAGCGGGTTCCCCAAGCGGGCTGAAAGCCCTTTCGACACATTCGATACGGGGCACAGCAGCACCTCCATTTCCGCGGGCGCCGGGATCTCCACGGCCAAGGCATTGAAGGGGGACAAGAGCAAGGTCATTGCGGTCATCGGCGACGGCTCCATGACCGCCGGCATGGCCTTCGAAGGACTCAATCAGGCGGGTCATAATGGAAAAGACCTGATCGTCGTCCTCAATGACAATGCCATGTCCATTTCGCCCAATGTGGGGGCCTTCTCCTCTTTCCTGAGCCGAAAGATGACGGGCCGCCGATTCGTGAACTTCAAGAAAGAACTGGAGAACTTTGTCAAGTCCATTCCGGGCGTCGGCGAGAATATCCTCAGCTGGGTTCGCAGGAGCGAGGATTCCTTTATCACCTTTTTTACCCCGGGCATGCTCTTCGAAGCCTTTAAGTTCAAATACATCGGGCCCATCCAAGGGCATCGACTGGACCTCCTGATCGAAGCCTTCAGCAACGCCCGTTATCTGGACGGTCCGGTCCTGGTGCATGCGCTCACGGTAAAAGGGAAGGGGTATCCGCCTGCCGAAAAGGATCCTTGTCACTACCACGGAGTCGGTAGTTTCGAAATCCCCACCGGGTCGCCGCCCGAGGGAAACAAAAAGTCAGCACCCTCCTATACGGAGATTTTCGGATCGACCATGATGGACCTGGGCAAGAAGGATGACAAGATATTCGCCATTACCGCGGCCATGCCTGAAGGGACCGGTCTGAACGATTTCGGCACAGCCTATCCGGATCGGTTTCTGGACGCGGGCATCGCGGAACAGCATGCCGTCACCTTTGCGGCCGGGCTTGCCACCGAAGGATTCAAACCGGTGGTGGCCATTTACTCCACGTTTCTTCAACGGGCCTATGATCAGATCATCCATGATGTGTGCCTTCCCAACCTGCATGTCGTTTTCGCCATCGACCGGGGGGGGCTCGTGGGAGAAGATGGCCCCACTCACCACGGACAATTCGACCTCACATATTTGAGAGGCCTGCCGAATATGACGATCATGGCCCCCAAAGACGAGGACGAACTGAGACACATGCTCTACACCGCCCTTCAACTGGGCGGACCGGCGGCCATTCGGTATCCCCGGGGAAAGGGCCTTGGGGTGCCCCTGGCCCTCGAATACGAGGCCATCCCCCCGGGCAAGTCCGAAACCCTCAGGCAAGGAACGGACCTGGTGATCTTTGCCCTTGGAAGCATGGTCGCGCCTTCCCTTGACGCCGCGGCCCGCCTTGAGACGGAAGGGATTTCCGCAGGCGTGGTGAATTGCCGCTTTGCAAAACCGTTGGATACCGGACTGGTGGATCTTGCCTCGTCCGCCGGCCGGGTGCTTGTGGTGGAAGAAAACATACGACGGGGAGGTCTTGGGGGGGGCGTTCTCGAACTGCTCAACGATTCCGGAATAGAAGGGGTCCGCGTCAAGCGTCTCGGACTGCCGGACCGGTTTGTGGAACAGGGCGCCATAGACCTCTTGAGGGAGAAATGCGGCCTGGATGCGGCCGGCATCATGAGGGGCGCGAAGGAGTTGCTGGGCAGGTAGAAGACAGAGGTCGGAGGGCAGAGGTCACACATGAAAAGTGATGTCAAGAAAAAGTTCTCCATTACCGTGAAAGCGATTTTTTGATTTCACAGGACGACCATTGGCCTTGCTGACTG
>JAFDKD010000518.1 GCA_019307165.1 Deltaproteobacteria bacterium
AGTCGTATCGAAAAAATCTACCCCTGGTATCGAGACCCTCCGGCGGCCCCGGTCCCGGGGCGGTTCTTTGCCTGCCCTTTGAAGTCAGGGGCCGGGTAAGCGGCGTTCTTTACCATGACAACTTTTATACCGAAGAATGCTTTGATTTCCTGGATCAGGAAATGCTACTCCGGGTAACCCGCCACATGAGTGCCTATATCGAGCGCATTTGGGATTATTGCCGCCTGGCCGAGGAAAAGGGGCGAATCTATTCCGGACAATCGGCCCTGGCTGCACAGGACCGGTCCGAGAAACTTTACGGCAACAGCCCGGAGATAAGACAGCTGCTTTCACGGGCCGATCAGGTGGCCGATTCGGGAGCATCGGTGCTTATCCTGGGAGAAACGGGCGTAGGCAAGGAACTCCTGGCCAGGAGACTTCACCGCCTGAGTTCCCGGGCGGAGGGGCCCTTTATCGCCGTGGACCTGACGGCCATGCCGGAAGGGCTTGTGGAAAGCGAACTCTTCGGTCACGAAAAAGGTGCGTTTACCGGTGCGTATCGACAGAAACCCGGGCGTCTGGAGTTGGCGCACCAGGGGACTCTTTTCATGGATGAAATAGGCGAGATCCCCCTTTTTATTCAGGCCAAGCTGCTGAGAGTCCTTCAGGAGAAATCGTTTGTCAGGATCGGGGGCACCCGAACCCAGGTTTCCGAATTCAGGCTTCTCGCCGCCACCAATCGAGACCTTAAAGAAGAGGTGGCGGCCGGGCGTTTTCGTGAGGACCTTTTTTATAGGCTCAACGTGATACCTTTAAAGATGCCTCCCCTGAGAGAAAGAGGACGCGACATCATTATATTGGCCAAGCGTTTTGTGCGTCAGTACACCAGCAAACACAACCGTCCGGCCTTTGATCTGTCCCCTGAAAACGAGGCGGAACTCACGGCCTATCATTGGCCGGGGAATGTGCGTGAGCTGAAGAACGTGATCGAACGAGCGGTATTGCTTTCAACTGATGACAGTCTCGAACTTAATTTGTCTCCCCATCAAATACTCTCTACAAACCCCTTTTCGGACACGCCCACAATGGAGGAACTGCAGCGGAGGTATATACGGTTCATATTGGAAAAGACCGCTGGGCGTATCGGCGGGGTCGGCGGCGCATCCGAACTCCTGGGGATGAAGCGGAGCACCCTTTACTCCAGAATGATCAAGCTGGGCCTTCACTAACCGGTTTGACTTGTCGATAAATCAATGTAATTCGGGAATTATAACCAAAAACGGATCTTTACTCATAATGGGTCCACATTCGAAGAACATGAACGACTTTTTTTCTTCTATCTGCGGAATATACCAGGCGGTGCCGGATATTGATTCTGCGGGAGTAAAAGCCCGCAAGGTTCCCCTCGAGTTTTTCGAATGCAGGGGGCGTCTTGAAAGGGTTTTCTTCTAGAATCTTCAGGAGGGTTTCAGCGTTGAGTCTGAGGCCAGCTTCGTTAAGTTTTTTCGCATCCTTAACTGCCTTGCGTGACAAAATAACCGACCAGCTCACCACTCCAGTTCCTCCAGCGGGGTGCCTTGCTCAAGCGGTTCTCGGTCCGCCTGATGGATGCTATCGACCAGTCCCGAAAACTGGTTGAGATACAGCGTTTCCTCAATGGCTTTCCAATCCTTCTCTCCGATCACAACGAAGTTTTCACCGTTGCGCCTTTTTACCTTGAGGACCGTATGATTCGCAATTGTACGGTCTACCTTGGATTTTAATGTTTTTCGAAATTCATTGGCAGTGGTCTCATTCATGTTCAAATCCTTCTTTTGTATAAAACATCGTTTGCTTGGTTCTTAAATAAATCGACAAAACATTTAGGATACAGTACTGCATTTCGGTACAGTTGTCAAGGCAACTCAAAATGGCACGTGGCAACCGTTTGCGCGATTCTATCTTTTTAATCCGGGTAATATTTCTTCGCACAATCTTCACAAATGCTGTGGCTGAATTCAACGCCCGTATGATCCCGGATGTAGGTCTCAATTTGATTCCAATATCCTTTGTCGTCACGTATTTTTTTACAATGGGAACAGATGGGGAGCATGCCGCTGAGGGTTTTGATTTCAGATAATGCCGTCTCAAGTTTCTCTTTGTGTGATGTTAATTCTTCGTTCGATTTTCTAAGCATCATACTGAATTTAAATCTTGATGACTCAAGTGCATACGCTATAACGGTTATAAAAAACAATGTTAAGTTAAAACGAAGCCCATTTTTCAGGCCATAGTCAAAAGTATCAAGCAAAAAAGGATACATCAGTATGATGGTTGCAGTACAGAAAAACAGGACCGCCGATATAATTGCCTCAGTTCTTTCTAAAAAGAAAAATACAATCAAAGGCACAATATAAATTCCCACAACGGAAGCCGCATTGCCGGCGCCGATTGAAACATTGTACAGTAAGGTGAAACCCACTAGATTTAGGACGATACAATACACAACCCGATCCGCATTCAGCACAAATATCCCCACTATGCCGAAGATGAGAATGACGGCGATTGCAATTTCAATCCATATCTCAATCATATCGCCTTCCAATACATCGATGACCGCGAATATCGAAATGAGCAGGAATCCTAAAGAGATCGCAAAAACGGCAAGTTGCCGCCTTCGCTTTCGATCAAAACTCTCGCCGTTCAGTCCTATTGCTTCGAGGACCGCATGATTCGCAATTGTACGAACTGACTCAGGCTTCAATGAGTTGTGAAGTTCACTGTAAGTGGTCTCTTTCATGTTCAAATGCCTCTATTTTTGAATGACCTGCCGAAAGGGTTGTCCGGGAGTGAGTTGCGCCACTCACTTAAATCCCCTGGGGTTTTCAGCAGTGCTTTTCTCCCAGGCTCCAGTCAATTTCTTCAACAGCGTCGCCGAATTTTCCAGCCCTTGATTTGCCTGCAAATCCTTCGGAAGCAAACAGGGGCTGATGCGGGAAGGTATGGGCAAAATAAATGAGCGCCACAACGGAGACGCGCCTGATCCATTTGCCTCGGGTCGTTCGGGCATCCATAAATCTTCAATAACTCAATGTTCAATATTCAATGTATAGGGGGCGGCCTAAAAGCCGGGTCCTTTGGGCCCGGATCTTTACTATTGATTATAGATTATTGATAATTTTATGGATAATGATTTTTTAAATATCTTTCTTTGCGTCCTTCGCGATCTTTGCGAGATCCCACTTGAAATAGATCTCCCGCTGAGTTAGAGTTTTGTTAGATCCCGCCCGGACCCATTGTGGCGGGGCCGGATGGAAAACCTGCACGGCGCCCGGAATTCATACAGGCATGGGCCCTTGCCTGGGCGGGCCTACCCTGACCTCCCATGCCGGATGGCACGGATGGGGGGTTTTGTTTCTTACAGGGGCCGGGATATCTGAAATATACCATCAAGATGGGACGCGCTGTGGGCATTATCATGGATAACCGGAAAATTGCACTCATAACAGGCGAAAGCAAGGGCATCGGCGCG
>JAFDKD010000519.1 GCA_019307165.1 Deltaproteobacteria bacterium
GCCTCCAGGTCCTGATCCCGGTCCTTGAAAAAGACGATTATCCCGCCCCAATAGCCGTCCCCGGTCACGCGCATAAAGGTCTCCAGGGCCATGAACACCACCCCGCCCCGCGTACGGTAATCGCGAAAAATGCCCAGTACGGGGAGATTGAAGTCCGCCGTGCCGAGGCGCGTTCGGAATCGGTCGCCTACCGTCAAACCCGTCTGATTGGCGAACACCTCGGATACGATGACCCCTCCCCCGGCGATGAGCGGGCCTGAAATACGCTCCTGGTCCCCTTCCAGAAAAAGGAAATGACCCCGGCGCAGCAGGATTTCGAGACGGGCGGGCTCCAATTGGTAGGGGACCCTGTCATAAGTCAGAAAAAGTCGTTTGTACGGCAACAGTTCCACGTCTTCGGGCAGGTCTTGAAAATATCTGACAACTGCTTCCGGAATGGGGTCCCGGTATTGATTGAGACCGGCCATTTTGGGCCGCGCGAAAAGGTCACCCACCAGTGTTTGATTCACCCAGAGCGACACGGTATCCCGAAAGCTGTTCACCATGACGACCAGTGCCGTGAACAGGGCCATGGCGGTGATCAGGGCCCCCACCGATATGGCCGTTCTGTCCCTGGCGTCGCGAACGTAGCGGGCCGCCAAAAAAGCGGGCTCTCCAAAATGCCGGCGGAGGGGGCCCGGCAGGTAAACGCCGATCAGGTGCAACAGGGGCGGGGAGAGCATGGAAAAGCCGGCCACCATGGCCAGCACGGCGCCGTAACCTGCCAGGGGGACGCCCGAAACAGCGGGAAATCGGCAAAGGGGAAAGGCGAGGAGGATCATCAACCCGCCGAAAAGCAGCCCGCCGAAACGGTAGGGCCCCCTGGCCGCCGGCATGGCCTGGGACGACAGGGCCTCCCTGGGGGGAATGAGGACGGCCTGCCTTGCCGGCCTGAAAGCGGCCAGCAGGGAGACCAGAATCGTGACCAGAAACGAGAGCAAGACTTCGAGGGCGTCCAGTTCCAGCCCGGCTGACCGAACCCTGACAAAGAGATTATTGACGGTGTTGTTTACGCCGCCGATCAGGTGCGCCGTCAGCAACGAACCCAGCGGGATGGCAACGAGCCAGCCCAGGGCCCCCAGGATCGCACCCTCGAACAGAATCAGCATAAACACCTGTCGCGCCGATGCCCCGAGAGATCTGAGAATGGCCAGTTCCCGCCGTCTGGAAGCCGCATTGAAGGAGACAAGGCTGTAAATGAGAAACATCCCCACAAATAGGGATACAAAACTCAGGAGAGATAAATTAACCTGGTAGGCCCGTATCATGCTGCTTCCCGTGGCCTTGGCCTCCGTTGCCGAGACGATTTCCACGCCCGGGGGAAGCAGCGCGCCGATTCGCCCGATTGCGTCCGCGGGCGCATGAGTGCCGAACCGGATGTCGATACGGTCCACCCATCCGTGAAGGCCCGTGAATTCCTGAACCGTACCGATGTCTCCCAGGGCCATGTACCCACCCTCGATCCGGCCGATTCCCTCGGATTTCAGGGCGCCCAGGACCTCGAATACCTGCATCCGGGCAACGTGTTCCAAGGCGATGGATGCGCCCGGCGACAGGTCTTGTGCCTCCGCCAGGCCACGGCTGACAAAGAGCGTGCCGGGGCGCCGGATCAGGTCGAGCCAGGCCCTTTCAGGCAGACCGCCTTCGGCCGATTCCCACGCCCGCATCTTTCGATCCAGAATGGGGTCCAGGCCCATGAGCAGAAAGGGGTCGTTGTCTTCTCCCGGCACCTTTACATAGCGGCTGATGACGGGCGAGACCGCCTCAATATCGGGATGAGCCAGAAGTCTGCCCGCCAGTTCTTCGGGTACGCGGCCGCCTCGGGATATGACGGAGACGTCCGCCCGGCCCGAAATGAGATCCATACTTCGGGTAAAGGCGGTAAGCGATGCATCCACGGCCAACCGCACGGAGGTGAAAACGGCCGCACCCAGGCCTATCCCCAGCAATACGGCGGCAACCCGCCAAGGCTGCATGCGCAGTTGCCGGGCGCTGAACCAGAAGAACAATTTGATGAAAAAAACGAGCCGCCTCATGTGGTATCGCCCGTGACCTTGCCATCCTTGAGGCGTACCTGCCGGGTGGCATGCGGGTCGGCCGCCCGGCTGTGGGTTGCGATGATGACCAGGCGGCCCGATCTGCGGTTGAGGTTCGCCAGTAGATCCATCACCACCCCGCCGTTCCGGCTGTCCAGGTTTCCCGTGGGTTCATCCGCCAGGATGATGCGGGGTTGATTGATAAGGGACCTGGCAATCGCGGTTCGCTGCATTTCGCCGCCCGAGAGTTGCCCCGGATAATGGCGAACACGCGAACTGAGGTCGAGCCAGGCCAGCAATTCCCCCGCCTCGGATCGCACCTTCGAAATGGGGTGGCCTCCGAGAAGGGCCGGCAGACAGACGTTTTCCATGACCGACAGGGTGGGAAGCAGATTAAAGGACTGAAAAACCATGCCCACCACATTGCGACGGTAATGATTGAGTTGAGCGGCCGAAGCGCCGGCCAGGTCTTGGCCGTCAACGATCAGGCTGCCGCCCGTGGGCCGGTCCAGGCCGGCAAGCAGCGCCAGGAGGGTGCTCTTTCCGGAGCCGCTGTCCCCTTTGATCACCACCAACTCCCCCGGACCGATTTTCAAGTCGATGTCTTTTAGGCCGACCACCTCCGATGACCCCATGGGATAGGTGCGGGTCAATTTGTCGGCGACGATCATGGGGTCGTTTTTTGCGGTTGACATGGGGAATCCTGAGTTAAAATTTAGAATTGAGAAATTAGAATTTAGAATTTGATAAATCGAGATGTTGACATGTCGTGTTCAGTTGCCTTTTTTTTCTGGCACCTCATATGTAACTTCGTGAAAACCGCGTTCCATCGGCGAAGAGGCGCCAAGGTATCTGCTGGTTTTTTTTGCACTCTCCCCCTTTTCCAAAGAGGGACCTAAGCGACCCTACAGTTATTGCCGTCTTCGCAAAGTTTTTTTTTCGATTAGACTTGTCGGAGCGTAGCGGAGATCCCGCCGTCCTTGGGCGGGGCCGTCCCTTCGGCCAGAGGTGGCGCTGACTTCTGACTTCCGACCTCTGACTTCCGACTTCTCTTTCCTTCATCGACAAGCATCGCCACCGTGCAGAACCGCCCGGTCAGGCCCTCTGCGCGGTGGGAAAAAAATAGATCGGTCCGGCATCGGGTGCAAATCCCGGAGATATGAATATTGACATCCTTGACGCCCGCCTCGATCAGTTGACGGCGGCTCAAGTCCCAGAGGTCGAAATAGTCTTTCCGGACCATGTGCTCTTTGAAATGCACGGGAAATATCTCTTCGTGGGTTGTGAACTCGGCGCAGCAGGGGCCCAGGGAAGGGCTCACGGCCGCAACGATGTCGGAGGCGCGGCACCCGAAACCCGCCGCCATACCGTCAACCGTTTTTGCCAAAATGTTTTTGACATGTCCC
>JAFDKD010000520.1 GCA_019307165.1 Deltaproteobacteria bacterium
ACAGCGGGCGGGAAAAGGAAAGGTTTCTTACACGATTAGACTGGCCGCCCCCCAGGCCAGAGGCGGCGCTGACACCTGACACCCGACACCTAATGCGTTTATTACTTAAAGGACTCGGTTGTTGCAACGCCTCCTATGGTGGTGGCCTCCTAAAATTCGTCTCCAATACTTACCATCACCTTGATCGCCTTCCCCGTATGGATCTTTTCCCGGTACACGCGGGGCAAGTCCTCCAGCGGGATCAGGTCGGATATCAGCGGCCTTGCGTCCAGGCGGCCCTCGGCCATCCAGTCGAGGCATCGGGTGTTTTCCTCGTGGGTGTTGGAATAGGCGCCCGTAACCCATATTTCCTTGAAATTCAAGGTCACGGGAACGATGCTCACCGGATTGAAGCCCACGCTTACCACGCATACCGTGCCGCCCTTGCAGGCGGCATCCATGCTTGTTTGAAGCGCGTCGGCGACCCCGGCGCATTCGAAGACCGTGTCGAAGCCGGCGCCGTCGGTCCATTCGAGCACGTGAAGCCCGATCTTTTCGGTCAGGGGATCAAATGCGGCGTCCGCGCCGAAGGCCCTGCCCAGGTCCCGTTTTTCCGCTACCGGTTCGGATAGAACAATGGGGCCGTACTCAAGGACCTTGAGGAGGCGAACCAGGGCCAGGCCGATGGGCCCGCCCCCGATTACCAGAGACGAGCCGCCCGCGTTTCCCGAGCAGTTGATGCCGTGGAGGGACGCTGAAAAGGCCTCGGCCAGGGCCGCGTTTTTTGAATCGACGCCCTCAGGAATCGGGATCAGCATCTGGGGATATGCCGTGATGGTTTCGGCGAACGCGCCCGGCAGATCGCCCACGCCGATGGAGCGCCGGTTTTGCCGGCAGAAATAGGGGCGACCGGCAGTACAGTCGCCGCATGTGCCGCAGAATGTGGGGCGGACAATGACGCGGCTCCCGAGGGTCACGCCCTCTACCGCGTTTCCGATTTCAACTACCGTTCCGCTGGTCTCGTGACCCAGGATATATCCGTCCTGGAGACCGCCGCTTTCCACCAGGGTGTGGTCCGAGCCGCAGAAACCGGTGTCGGCCACCTGGACCAGGACCTGATCCGGGTCGGGCGACGGACGGGGGATGTCTTCGCAGACGAGGCCGCGCCCCTTTCGAAACAAAACCGCTTTCATGATCACCTCATTATCCACAGACTGTTACCTGAATCGATTTGGGAAACAGTCTGTCCAGTTTGCATCATCATCTATCATAATGAGAAAGCCAATTCAAATACTAAGAGCGAGAGAAAATGAATCATCATCGAAAGCTGAAATTCGCAACGCTCAACCCGCAAACCCGGAAACAGCTCATGGCTCACAGCTGAAAGCTCAAAGTCCCATAGACAATAGATTATTCCGCACTCAGTTCGCTAACCCGCATCAAGCACCAGGCACGAAGCACCAAGCACCAGGAACCAAGCACCAAGAACGAAGAACCAAGAACGAAGAACCAGGAACCAAGAACCAGGAACCAAGAACCAGGAACATAGAACAACAAACGGCTGAAGAAGTCAGCCCGCGCATCATTGACTTGCTTTTCTTCTTTAGGCTATAATCCCCTGCTAAACGGAAGATTGTTGTATTACCTGGATCATGTAAGATTCAGGTAATACAAGGGAGGAAAACGAATATGAGCTATGACCGGGCATCGGAGTCATTAAGGAGAGGATGCGGATGTGTCCTTTTTTTCTTTGTTGTTATTTTTTCACCGGCCTTTTCGGGAACGGCCCTGGCCGCGCTGACCATACAAGAGGGAGATGCCGTCCTCGTCGATAAGGAGGTGTGGGGCGGCGAGAGCTTCAGGATAACGGTCGATGTGGGGTACACCAACGGCCATGACTGGAGAGGCACGAAGGTCCGTGCTGTACGCACGAGCGATGATTCCATTGTCGGCCCCATTTGTGAAAACACGACCGACTTTACCGGCTCCGGCTCCGGGACCTATACCCTGACCGAGTGGCGCGTCATGGGTTTTGACGGTTCACCGGGTCTCCCCGCAGGAGAGTATCATATTGAGGTACGGGCCAGGGAACTGGACGACTGCTCCGGCAGGAGAAGCGACTGGGTCAGGGCGAAAAAGGCCAATGGAAACCCTGCAACCCTCACGGTGAAGCCCCTCAAGATAAAAGATGTCGATATCCGGACGCCTCAGGCCTGGGCGGGTATTCCCTCCGCCATTTTTGTGAAAGTGAAATGCTCTGAGAATCCCGATGCCAATCCGGATGCACGCAACTGGTACGCGACCGATGTCGATCCGGTGCCCACGGCGGGAGGGGACCAGGAAAACATCTGCATCAATCATGACAACTTCAAGGTCGACCCGCCCTATAAGGGAATCTTCGCCCTGGACGCGCTCCCGGTGGGCGAGTACCGGCTGGATATCATTGCCAGGGGCAAAAACAAATGCGGGTCCGGGAAATGGGACAGCGTTTCCGTGCTGACCGAAGACACGCTCACTATCAGCGAGATTCCTGAAAACTTGGACCTCATCCCTGCCTGCGGTCTCAGGGTGATCCTCGTCCTGGACGAGTCCAAGTCCATGAAAAATCGGATCGGTCAAATTCGTTCCGCATTTATGTCAATTCTGACGGCCCTGGCCAACACCGGGGCCAGGGTCGCTGTGGTGGATTTCGGCCAGGCGGCATCCCGGCCCATCGAATACACCGAGGTCACGTCCCCCGGGACCCTCGAAGGGCTCTTTACCGATTATATCGACGCCAACAACGGAGACCCCGTGTATGATTACGACCCCACGCAGAACCCGCCCAAGGTGGGGACCAATTTTGAAGACGCCTTCCGGGAGGCGGCGGCAGTCAATTCAGTTGAGGTTGCCGACCTGGTGGTGCTGATCACCGACGCGAGACCGACCTGCTATAATAATGCGGACGGCGGCGTGACACGGGCCCGGGGCAATGCCGGGCTCAAGGCCCAGGCCCTTGTGGAAGGGGTGGCGGCCGCCAATACGGTCAAAGGGCAGGGGACCCATATTTTCGCGGTAGGTATTTTGAACAACGACAATCTGGCGCCGGAGAGCGAGGATGAACTGGAATACGGGGAGGATGACGGCGTTGTGGCAGGTGACGATAACGCCCTGGTGCCCCTTGACGAGTTGGTCAGCAATGGATCGGGGCCGGGCAAAGAGGAAACCTTGATTGCGCTTTCAGGCCCGGATGCCTACCCGGGCGCCGATTTTACGGCCGCCGATTATACCACCGCGGCCCTGCCGGAGCCGTTTGAAGATTTGAGGAACGCCGCGGAACCGCTCCCTCCCGATTGCCAAATCCAGGCCCAGGCAGGCGCAAGGGGCGGAACGGAGATCGAGGCATGGGTGGAAGAGGCCGGCCCGGGCGCGGTTTACGAGTGGGTCGCGGAAGGTGCGACCATAACGAGTCAACACCCTTACGGGAACATGATTTCTATTGCCCTCCCGGAGG
>JAFDKD010000521.1 GCA_019307165.1 Deltaproteobacteria bacterium
ACCGGCGTCTCCTGCCCCGCAGTGACCGAGGCGAGCTCTTCCTTCAGTCGGTCGGCCAAACCCGCCGGCAACGGTAGCGAACGAATCTTCTCCTGCAGCACGCCGGCGTCAGCTCCCTCGTCCTCAAACAGCGCCTCGATCTGTGGCCCCAGTCCATTCTCGTCGACGAACGCAGCCAAAGCCTCGGTGGTGATCGCAAAGCCCGGGGGGGTGGGAAATCCATCGGCGATCAACAGCGCGAGCTTGCTGGCCTTCCCTCCGGTGAGGCTTGCGTCCAGCGCCCTCTTGTCTTTCAGATCAACAATCATCAACAGCACTGCCACTCTTTATCTTCTCAAAGTAGGTTACAAGTTCTTTCTTGACCACCGGTGATAGAACATAGAGCCCGAGGATGTTGGGGACGCAGATGATAAAGACCAGGGCGTCTGAGATGTCCAGTACCGGTCCGAGCTTGGCGGCGCCGCCAAGGGCGACGAATACGCAGAATACAAACTTAAATCCAAGGTCGGCCCATTTCCCTTCACCAACCAGATAGGTCCAGCCCTTGAGGCCGTAATAGGACCAGGAGATCATGGTGGAGAAGGCAAAGAGGAGGGTGGCAATAGAGATGATATGGGGGGACCAGGAAATATTGCGCTCGAAGGCATACGAGGTCATCTCGATGCCCTTGCCCGCATATTTGGTCAAAATATTGGGATCAAAATCAGGGTGCATAGTGGTAATGATTGCCAGGGCGGTAAGCATACAGATCACCATGGTATCGATAAAAGGCTCCAGCAGCGATACGATGCCCTCCGTAACGGGCTCCCTGGTCTGGACCGCCGAGTGAGCAATGGAAGCAGAGCCAAGTCCGGCCTCGTTGGAAAAAACAGCCCTCTGAAAGCCGACGATCATTACCCCGATCGCCCCTCCCTTGATCCCTTCCGGGGAGAAGGCATTTGTGAAAATCGTGGCAAAGGCCCAGGGAATGGCCTTGGAATTCATCAGGATTATTACTGAAGCGCCTACAATGTAGAGGATTGCCATAAAGGGCACAACTTTTACAGTTACCTTGGCAATGCTCTTGATCCCGCCGATAATCACCATTCCCACAATGACAGCCATAACGATCCCGAAAAGGAGTCCTTTGCCCGCCAGGGGGCCGGCCTGTCCGCCGGTGATCATCTGGATCTGTTCAAAGGCCTGGTTGGACTGGAACATATTGCCGATGCCCATACAGCCGATAACGATACCCACGGCGTACCAGACGCCCAGGGCCCTGCCCAGCTTGCCCCAGCCTTTTTCTTCAAAGCCCTTGGTAAGGTAATACATCGGCCCACCGGAAACTGAGCCGTCGGGGTTTTCGTTGCGGTATTTTACACCCAGGGTGCACTCCACAAACTTGGAGGACATCCCCAGGAAACCGGCCACAAAAAGCCAGAAGGCCGCGCCGGGTCCACCGATGCCGATGGCCACCGCCACACCGCCTATATTACCGATACCCACTGTCCCTGAGACCGCAGTGGCCAGGGCCTGGAAATGGTTCACCTCGCCGGGATCATTCGGGTCATCGTAGTCACCCTTGATCAGGGAGATGGCATGGGTAAAGCCGCGCAGGTTGATGAATCCAAAAAAGAAGGTGAAAAAGACAGCGCCGAGGACCAGCCAGGTCACCGTCAGGGGCAGGGCTACATTTCCGATTTCAAGTTTATAGAAAACGATAGCGGCGATCTTTTTCGCCACCGGTTTCATTGCCTCATTTATCCTATCATCGATCCCCAGCTCTTTCGTTTCCGCTACGGCCGGTGCTATACTCTCCGCCGCGTTGGAAGCCGCGGGCCTCAGGGGAAAGGCAATTGTTGCCAGGCAGACAATAAGCACTAATAATGAGAATACTTTTTTCATTCGCTTCTTGGATATCAGCTAGTAAACTTATCCGCTTCCTCCAGCGCCTTATCCATAATAGAGACACCTTCATCGATCTCTTCTTTGGTGATGATCAGGGGCGGCGCCATGGCGATAACGTTCCCGGGGTTGGCGGCCATGGCCATCATGCCCAGCTCCATAAGCTTCTTAGCGACAGCCATCTTGGGGTTCATTGCCGGCTTGATCTTGGCATCAAGGGCCATAATCGGCTCGCGGGTCCCTTTGTTTTTCACGAGCTCAATGCCCACAAACAGCCCCAGGCCGCGCACATCGCCGACACAGGGATGTTTTTCCTTGAGTTCATTCGCCCTCTCCAGCAGATAATCGCCCATCTTTTCAGAATTTTCTATCAGGTTGTCTTCCTGGTAGATGGGAATAACCGACAGGGCCGTGGCGCAACCCAGGGCGTGTCCGGCATAAGTAGCCCCGTGGCTGAAGAACCGCTCTTTGAATTTATCGCCGATCTCTGTCTTGACAACAGTGGCCCCCAGTGGCAGGTACCCGCAGGTCATTCCCTTGGCCATTGTCATGATATCCGGAACAACGGACCAATGATCCATAGCAAACCATTTGCCCGTCCTGCCGAAGCCGCTCATAACTTCGTCAGCGATCATCAGGACCCCCCACTTATCGCAGACCCTGCGGAGTTCCGGGAAATATTCGGGAGGGGGTACGATGATACCGTTGGCGCCGGTTACCGGTTCAAAAATAATTCCAGCGACCAGGGAGCCCCCTCCTTCACATTCAATAACTTCATCGACATATTTTACACACTGCATATTGCAGTCTGGGTATTTTTGGCCGAAACTGCAGCGGTAACAGTAGGGTTGGGGTATCCTCACCACTTCTGCGCCGCCGAGCACCTGGGCCCAGTTGCGGGCGTCTCCCGCGGAAAGGGTCATAGAGGTGGCGGTACCGCCATGGTAGCTTTTGTACCTGCAGATAATCTTACGTCGTCCGGTGTACTGGTGACAGATCTTCACTGCGGCCTCGTTGGCCTCCGTGCCTCCCAGGGAGATAAAGGAGCGGGAAAGATCACCGGGGGTAATATCGGCCAGCAGTTTACTAAGCATGGCCCGCGGCTTGGTGGAGAGGGTGGGGGCGAAAGAGGTCAAGGTGTCGGCCTGTTCCTTTATGGCCTTGATCACCCTGGGATCCTGGTGGCCGATGTTATGGCTGACAAAGCAGGAGCTGAAATCGAGGCGCTCCCGGCCGTCTTCGGTCTGGAAACGTACGCCCTTGGCAGAGACTACCCGCGGGGGAGAAGCCGAGGGCTGGTAGGACCATGAATGGAAAAGATGATCAACTTCATAACGGTCCAGATCTTCCTTGGTGGAGGGAATGTTCTTGAGGTATTTCATAGGTTGACTCCGTTTGGGCTATTTCTTTGGAAGATTGAGATGTTCGTATTTTTTAAGGTAGCGGGTCGGCAGGGCCAGAGCGTCCCGGCGGAAGGGGTCAGCGAGGACATTCTTACCGCCTTCGATCATGGCATTGATAACGCAGGGTTTTCCCGAAGCAATAGCATCTTTTACGACATCCTGCACGTCATTGTAATCCTCAACT
>JAFDKD010000522.1 GCA_019307165.1 Deltaproteobacteria bacterium
ACCGGTCCCGGCCGCGCACTTGCGGTTCATCTTGAAGGCGGTCCTGCGACCCCCGGGGTCCAGTTTGATGATCTTGTTGTCTTGCCCGCCGATATCGATAACGGTGATGGCAAAGGGAAAATAATGATAGCAGCCCCTGGCGTGGCACGCGATTTCGGTTTTGGCATCGTCGCGGAAAGCCACATTTTTTCGGCCGTAACCGGTGGAAACGCACCGGGAGACGGCGTCTCGTCCGGCGCCTGCCATGTCCAGGGCGGCGGCAAGACAGGCGTCTGCGGTCGCCTCGAAATCGATTCCCGACTTGCGCACGCATCGGGCGATTAGGTTTTTCTCAGCGTCCAGCAGCGCCACTTTGGTCCGCGAGGCCCCCACATCCGCGCCGGCGTAGATTTTTCCCGGGCTCATCTTTCCTCGAGCTGTTCGATAAAGGCCTCGATGTTGGTCTTTGCCTGCTCCTCGGAATAGCATCTCAGGTCGCACAGGTCGCCGTTGATGGTGAGCGCAGGGATGTCCAGTTTCGCGCTCAACCGTTCCGGCATGCCGTAGCGGTTGTTGGAATTGTTGGGGCATGTCTTGGCATCGTGAAAGATGATGCCGTCGAACCGGAACAGGTCGTGGCAGTCCTTGATATACTTTTCCTTGTATGGTTCATCCCGCACGATGAACAACTCCGTGTAGGCCCTGCCCATGCTCTCGAAAGGATTGTCGGGGTCCAGCTGGTCGAATATCCAGCTGTTGCAGTACGTGGAGGCCACCACGCAGGTCCCCAGAGACAGCAGCTGGTCCGAGAGGGCCCGGAGCTTGCCCCAGATGGGCATGCCCTCCCAGTAGATTCGATGCTTTTCGCCCGGCACGGCGGCCGTGCCGTCCTCGACCCGTTGCTTGAGTTCCGCCAGCAACACCTCGTAAAAATCCACCGCCTCGCGGGTGCCCCGGGCCACCACGGCGGGCCCCATGAGAATGGTGGCATCGAAAAAGGACCAGGGTGAGGGTGTCGCGGCCGCGGACTCGAGGCAGGCGCGCCAGAGTTCGGACGTTCGGCTCGAATACCCCACCGCTTCCCTGAAGCGATCCATGTCGAATGTCTCGCCGGTAGCTTCCTCAAGCAGGGGCGTCAGATCGCGGATCTGGCTTGCAATGTCGGCGATGACGTAATCCCGGATGCCGCCGATGTCCCGGTGGGTGTGGACCCCCAACAGGGGCACGCTCAACTCCCGCGAATACCACGCGAACCAGTCCTGCACGTCCCGGCACTGGTTGGTGTTGAACACCAGCACGTCGGGTTTGGGCACGGATTCGATGTTGTAGGCGCGGGTGAGCGGGGTCTCTTTGCGAATATAGGCGCCCACGTCGCAGGTCAGGTAGGAGCAGATGTCCGGGGAATACCCGAGCGCGTTGGCGTAAGGAATCAGGTCCGTGGACATGCGGGTCGCCCCCAGCATGGCCCCGTGGTTTTCTGGGAAATAGACCAGAAACCCCATGCCCCGCAGCAGTTCGGCGGGCCCCACGCTGGTACACCAGGCGATTTTTCGGGACCCGGTGCGCGCGGCCTCGTCCAGTTCGTAGAAATGATCGGCCATGAGCTTTCGGCAGGCCTTGCCGGCGGCGATGTCTTTCCGTTCTGTTGTCTTCTTCTCCGTCATGGAAAATCCCTTGTGGATTGAAAACGGCGTGTATTCGTTATCCGTTAATAGTTATCAGTTATCCGTTAACAGGCTGTTGATCAAATCGTTTTTGTGCTTTGACAGCGTTTCAGCTGCGATGGAAACCCGATGACAAGAAATAACACCCGTCAGATGTCGCGGTTAAAACCGCTCCTAAATCCATCGACAATTAACAATTATCAATTATTCCAGCGCCTTTGCCACCGCCTCCGTAATATCCATGATCTTGATCTTTCCCCGCTCCTGCTTGGGAATGGCTTTGGCGCCCTTTTTCAGGTTGTCCTTGCAGGCGGCGCATCCCGACACGATGATCTCCGCTCCCACGGCCAGGGCGTCCCGGACCCGCTCGGCCCCCATTTCCACGGCCATTTCCGGGCTGTGGGCCTGGACGCCGCCGCCGCCCCCGCAGCAGCGGGCCTGGAGCCGGTTGCGGGCCATCTCCACGTATTCCAGCCCCGGGACGCTCTTAAGGATGTTTCGCGGTTCCTCGAAGATCTGAAAGGCCCTTCCCAGGTCGCAGGGATCGTGGTAGGTGACCTTTTTCCCCAGGTTTCCGGCCAGCTTCAGGCGGTCGTCGCGGATCAGTTTTTCCAGGTAATGAACCGAGTGGTAGACCTCCAGCCCCAGGTCCTCTATTTCCGGGTATATTTTTTTGAATGTCTTGAAGCAGCCCGCGCAGGGCGTTACCAGTTCTTTGGCCCCCGTGGCCCGGATCTTGTCCATGAGCTGCTTGGCGTGGTCTTCGAACTGGTCCGAACCCATCAGAAACAGCGGGAACCCGCAGCAGTTCTCTTCCAGGGCCAGGGTGGTGTAGTCCACCCCGGCGGCATCCAGCGGCTTGATCAGGCTGGGCACCATTTTCATGTCCAGATAGCTGGGAACGCAGCCCATGAAAAGCAGGGTTTCAGCCTGGGCCTTCATGTTGCCGGCCTTGGCCTTTTCCCTGAGGGCGGGCGGATAGATGTCGACCCGTTCCTCCCGGGCGCTTGCATAGACATTCCCCGTCTTCATGATGTTGTCCCTGACCCCCAGAATCGATTCCGGCGTAAAGCCATCGGCGTAGAGTTTCTTGCGCACGCCCTCGACGATCTCGTCCACTTTGATGCGGGCCGGGCAGAAATAGGTGCATGCCTGGCAGGTGGTGCAGGAGTAAAAGGCCTCGGCCAGGTCCGCGGACGGGTCGATGCTGCCGTTCATGAAGGAGAAGGCCAGCGCGTTTCGGCCGCGGGCGTTCCTGGATTCCCGCTGGGTGACGCTGAAGGTGGGGCATCCCAGGCGGCAGAACCCGCAGTGGATGCAGGCGAGCACCTCGTTGTCCACCTCTTCTCCGTAGGAGCGGACCCCTTCCGGGTGTTCCAGAAGCGGCTGAAAAGCAAAAAAATCGTAGATGTCCGCTTTGGCCTGACCCTCTCCGTGCGCCATATTTCCAGGGTTCAGGATGTTGTCGGGGTCCAGGGCCTGTTTGATCTTGCGCATCAACTGCAGGGACGGACCCAGCTGCCGTTCCATGTGAGGCATGCGGGTCAGGCCGCTGCCGTGTTCCGCGCTCAGGGTCCCCTTCATCTCGATTGCCGTGTCCACCAGTTCCTCTACGGCGGGTTTGAGGCGGTCCCACTCGTCGCGGTTGCGCACGTCGGCCACGAAGGTGGTGTGGACGTTTCCGTCTCCCACATGGCCGAAGGTGGTGATCATGACGTCGTATTTTTTCGAGATGGCCTGGGCCCGGCGGATGGTCTCGGGGATCTTGGTGGGGGGCACGCCAAGGTCCTCGGCGATGGGGACGAGGCGGTTTCCCGGTTTGATGCG
>JAFDKD010000523.1 GCA_019307165.1 Deltaproteobacteria bacterium
TACGAGCACGCCAAAAAACGGCAGGATTTCAGATCCGCGACCCCGCTTGTCTTCCCCCGCCAACAAACGGCGGGATCTTCGACCCGCAGCCCCCCAGCCGTCCCCGCACACCCCCCAGTCGTCCCCGCATGAATTTGGCGGGGACCCAGCAATCATATCAAATCAAAATACAAATCCTTCCATTCAGGTTCTCTGGGTGCCCGCCGTCCTTGGGTGGGGAATGACGGATTGTTTTTATCCCTGGATTCCCGCCAAATTCATGCGGGTCGGAGATCCCGCCGTCCTTAAGCGGGGCCGCCCCCCAGGTCGGAGGCGGCGCTGACTTTTCTGATGGGATTAAGGTCATCATTCTTACACCCATTCAAACCCTTGCACCGAAACCGAAAAACAGGTTACAGTACCCTTAAATCCACAAAGCGAGGGGGGATCATGAAACTTGCCAAGGACTATATTATCTTTCCCCTGGACGTGCCCACGGCGGACCGGGCCATGTCGTATGTGAATCGATTGGCAGAGCACGTCGGCCTGTTCAAGGTGGGGCTCGAACTTTTTATCAGTGAAGGCCCTGCCCTGCTGGGGGCGATCCGCCGGGCCGGCAGTGCAGGCATCTTCCTGGACCTCAAGCTCCACGACATTCCGGCCACCATGCAGCGGGCGATGAAGGCGGCGGCGAGGCACCGGCCCGAATTCGTCACCGTTCACTGCGACGAGGGGGGCGGGTTCCTCAAAGAGACGGTAAAAGACAATCCGGACACGAAAATTTTGGGCATAACGGTCCTGACCAGCCTGGACGCCCCCAAGCTGGAAGCCATGGGATACGACGAGGCCTATGTCAAGGACATCGCCGCCCTGGTCCTGCTTCGGGCCCGTCTGGCCAAGGAGGCAGGCTGTCACGGGGTGGTATGCTCGGGCCTTGAAGTGAGCGGGATCAAAAAGGCGTTCGGCCCTGATTTCATGGCCATGACACCGGGCATACGCCCCGTCTGGACCCTGGTGGAAGGAGACGACCAGAAGCGGATCGTGACGCCCGCCGCTGCCGTCAAAAACGGCGCCGATTATGTGGTAATCGGGCGTCCCATCCGGGATGCCGAAATCCCCGCGGACGCCGCCGACCGCGTAGCGGAGGAAATCGCCGCGGCATTATGATAAAGTGAGTCGGCACTCGTTCATAAATGAATTTCGGGTGCTGTACGGTCTCCAAACCAGAAATGTGAAAAAGAGCCATTTCTGGATGGACACTAGGAGGTCTGCCATGCTCCACACCGCCACTGCGGAACAAATCAGAAAAGGTCTTGTCACGGATGTTTACTTCGAAAGGACGGAAAAGATCATCAGGGCCAAAGGGATGGACAAGAACGTCCGGGCGGAATTCATGGCCAAGGGCCTTGCGGCGGAATGGGACTGGGCGGTGCTTGCCGGCATAGAGGAATGCGTTTCCCTCCTGGACGGGCACAACGTGGATGTACGCATGATGAGGGAAGGCACCCTGTTTCACGCATGGGAGCCCGTCATGGAAATCCATGGCAATTACCTGGATTTCGGGAAATTCGAGACCGCGTTGCTGGGGTTCATATGCCAGGCCTCGGGCGTCGCCACCATGGCCGCCCGATGCAAGAAGGCGGCCGGAGACAAACAGGTGATCAGCTTCGGGGCGCGTCGAATGCACCCGGCCATTACCCCCATGGTGGAGCGAAACGCCTACATCGGCGGCTGCGAAGGCGTGGCCGTCAGCCTGGGCGCCCAACTGGTCGGCATCGAGCCCACCGGCACCATGCCTCACGCGCTGATCCTCATCATGGGCGACACGGTGGAGGCCACCCGGGCCTTTCACGAGGTCATCGAACCCCACGTGCGGCGGATCAGTCTGATCGACACATTTAACGACGAAAAATTCGAGGCCCTGAACGTGGCGAAGGCTCTGGGTAAGGATCTGTACGGCGTCCGTCTGGACACCCCCGGGTCCAGGCGGGGCGACTTCAACAAAATAATGGAGGAGGTCCGGTGGGAGTTGGACATCAGGGGATTCGAACATGTGAAGCTGGTCCTCAGCGGCGGCCTGGACGAGCATCAGATCCGAAAGTACAACGCCCTTGCGGATGCCTATGGCGTGGGGACGGCCATCAGCAACGCCCCGGTTGTGGATTTCTCCCTGGACATCGTGGAAATAGACGGAACCCCGATCGCCAAGAGGGGGAAGCGGTCCGGAAGCAAGAGCGTTTACCGCTGTACGGCCTGTTTTGAAACGCGGGTCTTGCCGGCGGGAAAACGGCCGGGCCCGTGCCCGTGCGGCAACGGAATGGAAGAAATTCTGACGCCCTTCATTTCCAAAGGCCGAATTGACGGTTCGCTGCCCAAGCCCGCGGACATCAGGGAGTATGTCATCCAACAGCTGGCGCATGTTGAACTGGGATAAGCTCAGACAAAATTAATATTTCATAGTCCTTATGCAACACCACGTTGTCATTCCCGCGCAGGCGGGAATCCAGTCTCACGTTCATCTGGATTCCCGCCTGCGCGGGAATGACTGAAAAGCGCTTTCCTAACGAATATCATATGATGCATTCAAACTGCTATTTGTGTGTACCAAGACAGGAGCACCAACCGGCTTGGCCAAACGACGCCAACAATTCAAAGCAGGCGATCTCGCCCGCATGCTGATCTATGTACTCGGATACCGGCCCGATGAGTTCGGGCTGGTTCCCGACCGGGACGGGTTTGTACCCATGAAAGAACTGCTCCAGGCCCTTCACGAAGAGCCGTCCTGGCGCTACGTGAGGCGTTCCCATATCAATGAGGTGCTCCTGAGCGACCACAGAATCGATTTTGTTACCGAGGGTGAGAAAATTCGGGCATCTGAAAAAAAGTGGGCGTTCGAGGAGGAAGCCGCGTGGGGTGACCTGCCGAAAATTCTCCTTGCCCCGATAAGACGAAAGGCACACCCCGTGGTCATGGATAGGGGGTTGAAACCGCCCCCGGGCAGGCAGCTGTCGCTGACGCCGGACCCCGCCATGGCCGAGAGGATCGGCATGCGCCGGGACGAACAGCCGGTGCTGCTGGAGATAAGGGCCGAGGAAGCGGCGAGGCGTGGGACGACCTTCGTGCCCTTCGGCGATCTTTTCCTGTGCGATGAGATTCCCGCTCCATGGATCGCCGGCCCGCCCGTGCCCAAGGAAGTGGTTGAGCGGCACACGGCCGTGAAAGTCAAAGGGGAGCAGGCCAAACCCGCGGAAAACCCATTTACCGCCGGCACCTTCCTCCTCAAACTGGACAGGGACCCGGACCGCCGCCGCCGGGCCAGGGGAAAAAAGTCAAAGGGGTGGAAAGAGGATGCAAGAAAGATGAGAAAACGGAAATAATCGCGGATTACGGCTCATCCGCTGCTGCCAACGAATTCAGAAATGCCTCATTTGAAACTTCGTAGGGTTTCGCGTTACGTGTTGCGTGTTACGGGTTACAGGTTGCGTG
>JAFDKD010000524.1 GCA_019307165.1 Deltaproteobacteria bacterium
GCTAAAAAAATGAAAAAGACTTACAGGTCGATCAAATTCGATAAGCAAATCAATGTCGCTTTGCACTGTTGCCTGATCCCGGGCCGCCGACCCAAATAGGGCAAGCGTGGATACGCCCATTCGGCGCAACTCCTCCATCTTGGATGTTAGAAGATCTATGATTTCTTGTTTGGTCATGTCCAATCCTTTTTCAATATCATTAATCAGTCTACAACTTGGCTTTGTCAATATCAAGATGAAATCGTCTTGGAATAGATGCCCGTGTGAGAGCGCCGTGCGCATTTTGTGTGAATAACCTTGGTGCGAGATATCCTCAAAGTCGCATAAAAAAGTCAACCTGAGCCTTCGGCCTCTCCTGAAGCCAAGAACCGTCGATAATAGGCCAGGATAAGGTAGGTCATGGGCAGGGCGATGATGAGCCCGAGCAGGCCCAGCAGCTTGCCCCAAACGGAAAGGGACAGCATGATGACGGCCGGGTTGAAGCCGGTCACTTTTCCCATGATCTTGGGGACCAGAACGATATCCTGGATCACCTGCACGAGTACGAAAACCAGACCTGTCAGGCCGAGAATTACCCATACGCTTGTGCCGGTGTCCAGAGCCTGGAACACGGCCAGCAGAATTGCCGGGGGCAGCCCGATGAGCTGAAGGTAGGGGACCATGTTGAGCATTCCGATGAAAAGTCCCAGGAGGATTCCCAAAGGCAGGCCGATGATATAGAACCCCAGGGCGAAAAGAATGCCGCAGATGCCGGCCACGGCCGCCTGCCCGCGAAAATAGCGATTCATGATGTATTCTAAGTCCGACACGAATTCAACCGCCTGTTCCCGATAGGAAGCGGGGACCAGGCCCTGCCAGCCGTCACGCATATTGTCGTAGTCCAGCAATAGAAAAACCATGTACAGGGCGATCACGGCGAGCCCGACAAGGCCCAGGATAAGTCCGGCGGCCCCGGCCAGGACCCCCCAGAGGCCGGGCAGCATTTTCTGGGCCGCAACCTTTGCCACCTTCCAGAAATTCTCGGGCTTGAACATCTCCTGAATGTCCGGTCTTCCGGCGAAATCCCTGACCGCCTGCCACAGGTCTTCGGGAATATAATTTGAAACCTTACCGGTTAGAGCGGAATTATGGACGAGATCGGACAGGATTCTTCCAATGTGTCCCCCTTCCCTGATGATCATGGGGAGAACCAGCCATACGACGAGCGCCAGAATGCCCAGCAGGATTACCAGCGTGATAATAACCGCCGCGGCCCGGTTGCGGACGAGTCTCTGGGTCCGGGACACCAGGGGATTTGTCAAATAGGCCAGGACGAGGGCCACGGCAAAGGGAATCAGGACATCGCTCAGGTATCCCGTCAGCCAGATAAGGGCCAGCAGAATACCGATCGTAATAAGAGATCGCACCACCCGGTCGAATGTATAGGGCCTGCTCTCCTGCATGTCATCGCCTCCTGCTGTCTGGTGTTCATCTTAGTGGCATAACGTCATCCCCCGCCAAAGTCTTGGCGGGAGATCCAGGTAACGGGCATCTGGATTCCGGCTTTCGCCGGAATGACGGGTTGGGGTTGCACAAGTGTGCGTAGATGCCTCTTCACTTGAAGAATACAGCGTAACTACTTAAAAATAAATATAAAAATATTAAATTTCCGCCATGGCTTTCCGGCGGAAATTTAGTGGAGCCAGCGATTGGCGAAATATTCCAGCACCAACAAACCCGCGACGCAGACGCCCAGGGCCAGGGCATTTCCAACGCTCGCGCCTTTTGTCCGCCAATCCACAAGAGCGCCTGCCATGGCAACGTTGAAGGTGAGATAATACGCGGCAATACCGATCAGTGTCGCCATTGAAAACGGATTCAAAAGGAACGGCAGAGGGATAAGGTGGATGATTGCCGGAAAAATGAATGCCAAAGGGGCCCAAACGAAAAATCGCCATCCAACGAGGGGGGCAAATGGGCCGTTTCTGTCGATGAAGGTATATCGAAACAGGGAAAGAATGAAAATACTGATTCCGCAACCCCCCAGAAACCCCAGAACGAACCTGGCAGGGTTTCCCGAATCCCAATAATGAAATTTTGAACCCAGCCCATCCGCGACCAGGGCGAGGATAAGCACGGCCGAAAGGATGAAAACGCCCGTTCCCCTCCGGAGAACGGGTGCGCCTTTCTTCAGCACGATCTGGAGCAACAGGCCGATCAGAAACCCTAAATAGAGGCCTTCGCACCTGGCGCACACCGGCATGGGCCAGGGGCCGAAAGCCAGCGTGCGGTCGGGCTGTTGATGGCACAGGAGGGAACCGATAAATTGGGCAATGGTGTCCAAACTCTTGAGACCGTCTTACTTTTCTACGAGTTTTTCAACATCCGCCTTCGGAATGGTGATTGTCTCGCCATCCTTGGTTTCGAATGCGTATGTTTCAGAATGCACGTTGTATTTCACCTCTCCGCGGCTTTCATATTGCTTGCCGTCCTTCATGTGGACGGTGTATTGCTTGGAAGAACCGCAGGCCAGGGAAAAGGCCAGACCGGCACACAACAGGAAAATCAGGAGCACCTTTTTCATTGTTTCCTCCCGGGGGAAATTTGGTTCCATCAGTATTATGTGAAGCTTGAAAAGGCAATTTAGCAGAATTGCCTGTCAACCGCAATTAATCTGCTGACAAGGTGGTCGCCAACGCGGAGGGACTAAGGCGTAACAAGGGGGATTTTCAAAGGGTTGCAGCGCTCGGGAAGTGTCCCATTACCCATCCTTTCCCTTTGCGGGAAGGGATAGATGAAATGGGGGAATAAAACAGGTATGGATTTTCTATTTTGTAGCTAACAATTTTTTTTGAGATTTTTCTTGCCAACACGGGTTACGTTCTTAAAATAATGCGTCCTTCGGCGAGAAGGAATTCCCGTAGTCGGCGGATGGCGCAACAGCCGTATCGATGTGGGCAGGAATGAGCCTTGGTGTAGAATTCAGGACAGAGGAGCGCGTATCCAGTGGCAACGTACATGAAAAGGGCAATCGAAAGGCCCGCGGAAGACATCACGGAAGTTGAGACCGCGGTTCGGGAAATCATTGGAAGGGTCAGGTCCGATGGCGAGGAGGCGGTTCGGTACTATTCAAGAAAGTTCGACAATTATGGTCCGAAAGGCTTCAAGTACACGGAAGAGGAAATCGCCGCCGTGAAAAGCCGGTTGCCCGCCACCACCGTGGAAGACATTGATTTCTGCCAGGCCCAGATCCGCAATTTCGCCGAATTGCAGATGGAATCCATAACGGAGTTTGAAATGGAGACCCTCCCGGGGGTCCATCTGGGGCAGAAGGTCATTCCGGTCGGATCGAGCGGGTCCTATGTTCCGGGAGGGCGTTATCCCATGCTGGCGTCCGCGCACATGACGGTAATCACCCCTAAAGTCGCGGGTGTGAAACGGGTGGTTGCATGTTCGCCTCCCGTAAATGGGGAAGGCTTGTGGCCTTACGGCATGGAGGGCCTGGACCCCGTGGACGTGGTGGTGGGCGCCGGCAACGTGTATGTGACCGAGGCCAAACGGCAGCTTTTCGGACCCGTGGGCATCGACCTGCTTGCCGGCCCCAGCGAACTTCTCGTCATAGCCGATGACACGGCAGACCCCGCCATTGTGGCCGCGGACATTCTCGGTCAGTCGGAGCACGATCCCCGCGCCCGGGTGGCCCTGGTGTGCCTGTCGGAACAACTCGCCGGAGAAATCCTCCGGGAAGTGGAGAGGGGGATGGCCGACCTGCCCACAAAGGAAGTGGCCCAAGTTGCCTGGCGTGATTATGGAGAAGTGATCGTGGCGGATTCCCGGGAGGAGGCGGTCTCGGTAAGCGATGAATGGGCCCCCGAGCATCTGGAAGTCCATGCGAAAGACTGGCGGTATTATCTTGAGAACTGCACGAACTACGGATCGGCGTTTCTGGGGGAAGAGACCACGGTAGCCTTTGGGGACATGGCCATCGGCACCAATCACGTGCTTCCCACCACGGGGGCCGCGCGCTACACCGGAGGTCTATCCGTGGGCAAATTTTTAAAGACCGTCACCTATCAGTATGCCAGCCGGGAGGGTTCCCTGCCGGTGGCCAGGGTGTGCGAGCGGGCGTGCGAGTACGAGAACCTGCCCGGTCACGCGAACTCATGCCGGGTGAGGATTGAGAAGTATGAGTAACGGACGGCGGAGGACGGAGGGCAGAGGGCCGAGGACCAGAGGGCGGGGGACAGAGTGCGGAGGGCGGAAGACGGAAGACGGAGGGCGGAGGACAGAGGGCGGAGGGCGGAGGGCAGAGGGCGGAGGGCGGAGGGCAGAAGACGGAGGGCGGAGGGCAGATATCAGTGGTGAGGAGATATGAGCGAAAAGATCTCAAGTTTTCGGGAACTCAAAGTCTATAAGGAAGCTTTCGAGTTGCAGCAGAAAATTTTCGTCCTGACTGGCAAGTTTCCAAAAGAAGAACTCTATTCGCTTGTGGATCAGATAAGGCGCTCTTCCAGATCAATAGGCGCGAATCTTACGGAGGCATGGGCAAAGCGCCGTTATGTTGCCCACTTTGTAAGTAAACTGACTGATGCGGACGGAGAACAGTTGGAAACTCAGCATTGGATGGACACAGCCTATGCCTGCCAATACATTTCGAAAAATGAACACCGTGAGATTAGAAGCCAGTGTAAGGAAATAGGCGGCATGCTCGGAAAAATGATGAAAGAACCTGAAAAATGGTGTCCGCGTTAAACGCAGGTCGGATGACAGAAGTCACAGATGGCGGAAGACAGAAGGCGGATGACAGATGGTCTTGCTGCCCACTGCCTTCTGGCACCTGTTATCTGATTTTGCTCTCTGCCCTCCGCCCTCTGATTACGGCTCTCTGTCCTCTGCCCTCCGTCCTCTGAATTTGCCCTCCGTCATCCGCCTTCTGTCTTCTGGTAACTCTGCCCTCTGGTTTTGCTGCCCTCAGGTTTTACTGCCCTCAGCCCTCCGTCATCCGCCTTCTGTCTTCTATGCTTCCCTCTCCAACGCCCGCCTGCATTTGTAGAGTATGGACAACACCTCAAAGGGCTCTTCAATGAGGGGAAAGGTGGGGACCCCGCGGGGCTCCAGAAAGGCCTTGCCCTCATCCATATATTTTCTGTCCCCGCTGAATGTGGCGTAGATGGGTTTCTCCGGGTACTTCCGGGCCAGTTCGACAATAAAATCCAGGGGCGGGACGCCCGTCTTTTCCGTCAGCATCAGTATGGGCACCACGGCGTCGATATTGTCATCCTTCAAGACGGCTTCCATGCCTTCGCGGTAGCCGAATTCCACCCCGTGAATTGTGGCTGACCCCCAGATATCCACCGGGTTGCGCATACGGAGGAAATCAGGACTGATCTCCTGAAGGCGTTGGCGCGTTCGTTCTTCCACCTGGGGGACTTCCAGTCCGAATCGCTGCTGACACAGGTCGGTCAGCACCACGAGCATGGCGCCTGAAGGCGCCATAAAACTGACCCGGTTACCCCGGGGCAGGGGCATGGCGGCCATGGCCTTGGCCGCCAGAAAAAGATGAGAGTAATCGAAAACGCGCACGACGCCCGCCTGCTTCAGTGCGCCGTCCAATACGCGGTCGTCCGAGGCCATGGCCGCCGTGTGGGCCACGGCCGCCTGCGCCCCCTCCTGCGTTGTGCCGCCTTTGAGCAGAATTACGGGTTTTTTCTTTGTGACGCGCCGGGCGGTATCCAAAAAAAGGCCGGGCCGCTTGATGCTTTCCAAATAGACGCAGATGGCATGGGTTTCCGGGTCATCACCGAGATACGCCAGAATATCGCTTTCGTCCAGGTCCACCTTGTTGCCGAGCCCCACGACCCGTGCCACCCCGAAGTTCTCCCCCGTCTTGATGTACCGCATGGTATGGGTGGCGAAATTCCCCGTCTGCGCCAGAAACGAAATGTTTCCCCTGGGGATCGCCCCCTGCGGGAAAAAACTGGACGTAAACCGCGCGGGCGTGGAGGTGTGGCCGGAGGTGTTGGGACCGATCACCCGGACGCCCGTCTCCCGGATGGTGCGTATCAATTCCTGCTCCAGGGCGGTGCCGCCCTCGTCCACTTCGGCAAACCCGCCGGCGGCGAGTACGATGGCCTTAATGCCTTTTGCCGCGCACTCCCGGATGGCCTGGGGGTTGGCCCTGGCCGGCAGGATGATGATGGCCAGGTCGACGTTGTCGGGGAGGTCGTTTATTGAAGCATACACATCCATGCCCAGAATCTCGCCGCCCTTGGGGTTGACCGGGTAGATGTCGCCTTCATATTCATTGGCCAGAATGTTTTGGAGGACGTCGTTGCCCGGTTTGTGCGGCGTTCCCGAGGCGCCCACAACGGCCACGCTTCGGGGTTCGAAAAACAGCTTTAAATGGTCGGTCATGTCTTTTTCCTGAAATTTATTTTGAGCGACATTATCACAGCTGTTTATTCCATCTGCAAAACCTGGTCTTCTGGGCCAGGTCAGAGTTGTCTGGCTATGCCATCCCGGAAATGCGGGCCATGAAGTGAGCTAGAGTTCTGAGTGAGCTAAAGTGAGCTAAAGTTGTGGAAGAGCTTCGCTCATCAATCATATAAAATGTCAAAAAATCCTCAACTTTAGGCACTCTAGGCACTTTAGATCACTTTAGTCACTTACAGGACTTGGTAATTGCAAGGCCCCCTATGGGGGCGGCCTAAAAGCCGGGTCCTATGGGCCCGGAGCTTTA
>JAFDKD010000525.1 GCA_019307165.1 Deltaproteobacteria bacterium
CGCATTTCCGCAATGGCATAGCCGGAAGACTGTGACCTGTCCCAGAGGACCAGGTTTGCAGATGGAATAAAATTAATGAATATCATTAGAAATCTCAATGAATTGAACGCACCCTTGAACGCGCCGGTGCTGACCATAGGAAACTTTGACGGTGTCCATAAAGGGCACCTGGCGCTTTTTGACAGGGTAAAAGAGCGGGCCCGAGCCATCGGCGGCAGCGGGGTCGTCCTGACCTTCGACCCGCACCCCATGACCCTTATGCTACCCCAAAATGCCCCGCTCATGATTACGCCCATTCCCCAAAAACTCCGCCTCATCGAAGCGGCCGGTTTGGACGCGATCCTGTGCATCCCGTTTGACCGGGCCTTTTCGGTTATTTCGGCGAGGGATTTTGTCACCGACATCCTGTTGGACAAAATCGGCATCAAAGAACTTGTGGTGGGATACGACTATTCTTTCGGTCACCGGCGGGAGGGGGATATCTCGCTCCTGAAAGAGATGGGTGAGCAATACGGATTTACGGTTCATGTGCTGGGTCAAATCACAATCGACGATGTGACGGTTTCGAGCACTTCGATTCGCCGGATGGTCCAATCGGCAGATCTGGAAGGGGCCCGAAAGCTATTGGGCCGTGATTATCAAATCTGCGGGACCGTGATCGCCGGCAAAAACCGGGGCGGCAGGCTGCTTGGCTTTCCCACGGCAAATCTGAAATTGATCGATGAGTTGATCCCGAAAAGGGGCGTTTACGCCGTCAGGGTCCTGATCGACGACCAGTGCTACGACGGCCTCACCAACATCGGCTATAACCCGACGTTTGAAGACCGTCAATTATCGGTGGAAACCCATATCCTCGATTTTTCGGAAGATATTGTCGGAAAGACAATCAGGGTCAACTTCATTCAACGGCTCAGAGATGAGGAAACATTCGATTCCGTCGAGGCCCTCGCAGATATGATCCGTCGGGATGTCGAGCGGACCAGGGCGTTGTTCGGCAAAACGGGCCCCTGCGCCCGGCAAGATAAATGAGACGAAGAAACCGTCATCGGTCCCCCAAAAAACGCTTGACATAGTGGGGTAATATCTGACATTTCTTTTCCACACCTATGCAGTATAGAAATCGATTCCCCACGGGGATTTTTCGGGCCGCCATGACCGCATCGCTGCTTACATTTCCAAAGGGGGGGGTCCATCCCTCCGAATCCAAAGATCTGACCGCACAACTGCCTATTGAAACCCTCCCCATTCCCGATGAACTGGATATCCTGCTGAGCCAGCATTTCGGCGCTCCCGCATCGGCCGTAGTCAAAAAAAAAGCCGAGGTCAGTGAAGGCGACATCATCGGAGAGGTCGAAGCCGGCCTCGGGGCGCCCATTCATGCAAGCGTAACAGGGCAAATCAAGGCCATTTCCACTGCGGCCCATCCCGTTTCGGTGAGCGCCGAATCCATCACCATACGAACGGACCCGGATGCCTCGGCACGGGAATATGAGCCATGCGATTGGAAAACCCTTTCAAGGGACGATTTGCTTGCAAAAATCAAGGACGCGGGCATTGTCGGCATTGGGGGGGCCGGATTTCCGACGCACGTAAAGCTCGCCCCGCCGTCCGAAGCCGGTGTGGACACGCTCATACTCAACGGCGCGGAATGCGAACCCTATCTGACAACGGATCACCGCCTCATGCTGGAGCACCCGCAAAAGGTGATCGAGGGCGCCGAAATCATCCTGAGCGTGCTGGAAATTCAAGACTGCCGCATCGGCGTGGAATCGAACAAAGGCGATGCCATAGAAACGCTCGGACAGGCGGCACGGGACAATGCGGCCAAGGGCGGTCCACGCATAACGATCGACACGCTCGAGGTAAAGTACCCGCAGGGATCGGAAAAACAATTGATCCAGAGCATCACGGGCCGACGCGTGCCCGGGTTCGGCCTCCCCTTCGACGTGAAGGTGATCGTACAGAACGTGGGAACGGCGGCGGCCATATACGATGCCGTGGTCCTGGGCAAGCCCCTTTACGAAAAAGTGATTACCATTTCGGGACGGGGCATTCGACGACCGGCCAATTTACAGGTGAAAATAGGGACCCGGCTGAGGGACATTGTCGATTACCTGGGGGGGACGACCCCCGAACTGGCCAAGGTGGT
Source organism: Deltaproteobacteria bacterium (assembly GCA_019307165.1). Taxonomy (GTDB): domain Bacteria; phylum Desulfobacterota; class DSM-4660; order Desulfatiglandales; family Desulfatiglandaceae; genus JAFDKD01. The sequence goes on from JAFDKD010000525.1 coordinate 2,150, forward strand.
CATGGGTGGTCCCATGATGGGCTTTGCCGTCCCCACCCTGGACATTCCCATGACGAAAACCACGAGCGGCGTGCTTTTCTTGGCGGAGGACGAGATCGATACCCGCCCTCACTCCCAGTGCATCCGTTGCGGCTGGTGCCTGGACGCATGCCCCATGGGACTTTCCCCCAATGAAATCGGCATTTATGTTGAGGCGGGAAGGGCCGAAGACACATCCCAGTTCGGTCTTTTCGAGTGTTTCGAGTGCGGGAGTTGCGCATTTGTCTGTCCGGCCAAGCGGCCGCTGGTACAGTTTATCCGGTTGGCCAAAATGAAAGCTAAAAAATAGTCGCCCGTTTTAATAAAACTCAGATCCGGGTCGCCGCCATAGGGGGCTGGAAAGATAGGCTGAGGTTAAGGCTAAGGTTGAGGAAAAGAAAGGTTGAGGTTAAGGCTAAGGTTGAGCAACAGATTGACGCTTGTGTTTTCCTTTTCTCAACCTGGCGAAGCCACGGCCCGCATTTCCGGGATGGTATAGCCACACAATATTGACCCGGCCCCAGGGACCGGGTTTTTCAGATACAAGAAGGAGTCGCACCATCGAAGCGAAGGACAAAGACAATTCGAGCACCAAGGTAGAAACCCCCTTGTGGACGGTCTCGATCTCACCCCACGTCAAGAGCGGTGAATCGGTCGAGAAGATCATGTGGACCGTGGTGGCCTGCCTGACCCCCTCGCTGATACTCTCCATATTTATCTTCGGATTTCAAACCCTGATCATCACGCTGGTGAGCGTCCTCAGCTGTGTGGCGGCGGAAGCCGTGTCTCAGAAACTGCTCCGCAGGCCCGTCACCGTCAGGGACGGCAGTGCGGTCATTACCGGCATGCTCCTGGCGTATGTCATTCCACCAGGCGTCGATTTCTGGATCCCCATCTCAGGGGCCGTGGTTTCCATATACATTGCCAAGCATCTCCTGGGAGGCATCGGGTTCAACATCTTCAACCCGGCCCTCATCGGCCGCGCCTTTCTGGTGGCTTCCTTTCCCGTGGCCATGACCTCGGCATGGCTGCCCCCGCTTCGCGACCTGGCCGTTTTCAGCTATATGGGCGCGGGCGCGGATGCCGTATCCACGGCCACGCCCCTGTATGTGTTGAAGCATTACGGCATGGACGCCTTCACCGAACAGTTCGGGTCCCTGTCTTCCGCTTACGGACGATTCTTCATCGGTTGGCGGCCCGGATGCATTGGAGAGACCTCCGTGCTCCTGCTCCTGCTGGGCGGGATTTACCTGCTTTACAATAAATACATTACCTGGCACGTCCCCGTATCGGTCAT